>NZ_JASLIX010000080.1:0-27678 GCF_030152715.1 Paenalcaligenes sp. | reverse complement strand
GATCAGGTTTTACTGAGCTTGAATACGCTGCTCTACCTGCTGACGCAAGGCTGGGTCCTGCTGAATCGCTAAACTAATTCCATTATATTGCTCTACGCTCAGCCCACCTTGCTGCACTTTCTCTACCATCTTTTCATCCGCCTCTTTCATAAGATTTTGTCGATCTTGATCGGTAGTAGCGGCTTCGAGCTTCGGCTGATAATCAGCAGCGACCAAAGCCACTTGCTTTGCTGCCGTCGCATACTGATCTAGCTGCTCAGGCGTAGGTTGAATCACCTGTGGTGCAGGGGGCGCAACAGGAGCATTGCTTTGAGCATGAGCAATAGGCGCAACCAACCCTAAACTAACGGCAGCTGCGGCGATAAAAGCTTTCATATTCTGGGCCATTCCTAGCCTCCTTTAACAACAAAAGTGAGCTTTAATCATCGTCGATAGCGCCACCTACATGCAAGTTTCAATCTGTTAGTAGCTGTGTCCAGCAGGATTTTTTTGGTATAAAAAAACCGCATACCAAAACTAAGTGCTTGATATGCGGTGTTTTTTTTGCAATGTATTCCTGTTAGGAATTCATTACAGATTTACTCGGCTTTTTTACCACCAGTAAAATCACGGGAGCGTAAAATCTCTGGTTTGAGGAAGTCCTTATGACCAACATTGTCGTGATCACCCAAAATTTTACCCTCGAACTCAGTGCCGTACATAGAATGCTTATGGAAAGTATCTAAGTACATTTCACGTGTTTCTTTGATGTCACCCGTGTAACGTGGGTCTTGGGGACGCTCTTTGGTGTTGACGTATTGAGCAATATCCCAAGCATCCTGAATAGAAAGCGAGTTTGGCTGACCTAATGGCATATTGTGGCGAGTAAAAGAAGCCAAGGTGTAAACTCGAGCAATCCCTGCACCCCAGTTATAAGAGTCGTCACCCCACAACGCTGGGAAAATGACCTTATCGCCTTCTTTTTTACCTGCGCCGTCCTCACCGTGACAAATCGCACAGTTAGCTTGGTAAGCAGCTTTACCACGAACGGCATCAGGCGCTTGCTCAGGGTCTGCTAAACGGGGGAAACCACGACCATAGAGCTTGTCTTTGGGGAACATAGGAACACCGGTAGCTAGCCACTGATGGTACAAAGACAAGGCCAACATATCATCGCTACCATACTCAGGCGGTAAACCGTTCATGGAGTAAGTAAAGCAGCCAACAATACGCTCTTCGAGGCTATTAACATGACCGTTTTTTCCACGGTATGCAGGCAAATCAACAGCTGCAGGCCAAACGGGCCCTGCGTAAGGCAAACGCCCCTCACCAATGTGGCAGCTTGCACAGTTCATGTTGTTAAACACGTTTTTACCGCGCAACTGCTGTGTATTCACAAAAAGATCGTGCCCACGACGAATCGCCTCTTTCATTTTAGGATGAAGATCTGAGGCTTCTAAATCTTCCATGGTAGGAGGAATATGAACAAACTCATCATCCTTGGGTTCGGGAGCACCAGGAACCATAGCGCTAATTTGCGCACGCTCTTCGTCTGTTAGGTCTTTACCATATTTGGTGATCTGGGCATTGGCTGCCGTGGCACCTAACATGAAGGCACCTGTGATGGCCACAGGGAGTAATTTTTTAAACATCATTTTCATTTTGAATCCCCTTATTCTTGACCTTTAACAGGCTGAGCTGCTAACCATGCAGAGACCGCTTCAACATCACGATCATCCATGCGCTTAGCAATGCTAGCCATGAGGTTCTGAGGATCATTTTGACGGGTTTCTTCTTTCCAAGCGGTGATCTGCTGAGCAATATACCCAGGATGCTGGCCGGCTAAAGCGGGGAAAGTAGAACCATTGCCTTGGCTACCGGGCCCATGGCAGGACGCACAGGCCACAATGTATCGACTCCAATCACCCTGAGTGGCGAGCTTTTCACCATGCTTGAGCAAATCTTCGTCTACCTCAGGCGCTTCAATTTTGGGCACCGGTAAGCTTGCATAATAGCTGGCTACATCCACCATTTGCTCATCATTGAGCATAGTGGCAAACGCTAACATTGAGGCGTTATTACGTGAGCCATCTTTAAATGCTTTTAACTGGGCGACGAGGTAGTCACGGTCTAAACCCGCCAAACGAGGCCAGGATTCACCGCCCGGAATATTCATACCACTACCATCGGCTTGGTGACAGGCGATACAGGTGGTAGATGCCGCTTTACCACGCTCGATCGCCTCAGCGTCTAGCTCTGTGGCTACCGCTGCAGACATGGCCGATGATAGGCCCACCGCCGCCAGTACGCCGGCGAGCGGTAATCGAGAAAAAAATTGACGAGTCATAGTATAAACTCACTAAAGAGAGCTAAAAAACGCTAAATCGCGCCCCACATACAACTGGATTTTATATGCTTATAGCAAAATAACCAACTGTTACGGCTTTTACATCAAAAGCCTTAACATATATCAAGTTTATGCAAAACAAGATTATACTTATTACATTTTACAATAAGGTATGGCCTACTCACAAATCCGCATAGTAGCGCATAATGACTCTTTTATATCTTAGAGTTATTACTAAAGCACGATGTCATTACGATTTCTTTCTTTCTCTACCCTAGGAGCAGGGCTGCTAACCGTCATTATCAGCTATAGCAGCTCCATCGCTATCGTGCTACAAGCTGCCCATGCTGCCGGTGCTGATTCTGCTCAACTACATTCGTGGATGTGGGCACTAGGTATTGGCGTCGGCATTAGTACACTTCTACCCTCCCTGCTAAGTAAAACCCCTGTGGTAATGGCGTGGTCTACCCCTGGCGCCGCCTTATTAGCCACCAGTCTAGGCGATTATTCCTATGCTGAAGCCATTGGCTTTTTTCTCTTTGCTTCTTTTTTAATGACCCTTGTTGGTCTGAGCCGCCTTTTTTATCATTTTAGTCGGTGGGTTCCCCCACATTTAGCCGCCGCCATGCTCGCCGGTATCTTAGTGCAGTTTGGTATGCAGCTCTTTAATGCGGCCGAAAGCAATTGGGTCATGGTCTTATTACTTTTAAGCACCTTTTTTATCACTCGACTTTTTTGGCCCCGATTGGCTTTGGTTAACGCCTTGTGTGTAGGCGTATTTTATTTGCTTGCTACCCAAGCCTTACATGCTAGCGCTTTACATTGGTTTCCAGCTATACCGGTATGGCAAAGCCCGGCTTGGAACCTAGGGGGACTACTAGGGGTGGCATTACCGTTATTTTTAGTAACGCTCAGCGCTCAAAATTTACCAGGAGTAGCCATGATGCAAAGCTATGGCTACCAACCACCGATTTCACCTCTCATTACCACAACAGGGGTGGTTGGTTTACTGCTCGCTCCATTTGGTGGCTTCGCCTTTAATCTCGCTGCTATCACCGCCGCCCTTTGTTTAAATCCAGATGCTCATCCTGATCCAAAAAAGCGCTATCATGCTGCGGTTTGGGCGGGTCTCTTTTACTTAGGTTGTGGTTTAGGGGGAGCTGCCTTAATTCAGTTCTTTTTAGCCATGCCCAAGCCCTTTATAGCTGCCATTGCCGGCTTGGCCCTTATCGGCACCATCAGTCAAAGCTTTGGCCAGGCATTTTCTGAGCCTGCTCACCGTGAAAGCGCTCTCTTTGCTTTTTTAGCTACCGCTTCTGGTATCAGTTTATTTAATATTGGTAGTGCGTTTTGGGGGCTACTTTGTGGGCTCATAGTTCACCATCTTTTTCGCTCAGCAAACACCCCTACCCAGCCTTAGAAAGAGCCTACTTTCACCCACTACTTCCATAAAAAAACCCCAAAAAGCCAGACCTTGATCCGCTTTTTGGGGTTGACATGGTGGCGAGCTAAACAGCCACTTTATGCGTGATTATTTGCCTTCGAGGAAAGACTTTAGCTTATCCGCACGGCTAGGGTGACGCAGCTTACGCAAAGCCTTAGCCTCAATCTGACGAATACGCTCACGCGTCACATCAAATTGTTTACCCACTTCCTCTAAGGTTTGATCCGTACTCATTTCGATACCAAAGCGCATACGTAAAACCTTGGCTTCACGAGGCGTTAACGAGTCTAAGACCTCTTTCACCACATCACGCATCGAACCATGTAACGCCGAATCCGAAGGTGAAATGGTATTGGTATCCTCAATGAAATCGCCTAAGTGAGAATCATCATCATCACCGATTGGCGTTTCCATAGAAATCGGCTCTTTAGCAATCTTGAGGATTTTGCGTACCCGGTCCTCGGGCATATCCATTTTTTGTGCCAAGGTTGCTGGATCTGGCTCAACCCCTGTTTCTTGTAGAATCTGGCGGTTGATACGGTTCATTTTATTGATGGTTTCAATCATATGAACCGGGATACGAATCGTGCGTGCTTGGTCTGCAATCGAACGGGTAATTGCCTGACGAATCCACCATGTCGCATAAGTGGAGAACTTATAACCACGACGGTATTCAAATTTGTCCACCGCCTTCATCAAGCCAATGTTTCCTTCTTGAATCAAATCCAAGAACTGCAAACCACGGTTGGTGTATTTTTTAGCAATAGAAATTACCAAACGTAGGTTCGCTTCTGTCATGTCACGCTTGGCTTTGCGCGCTTTGGCTTCGCCCGTTAACATGCGTTTGTTGGCTTCTTTAAGATCCGTTAAAGGTAAGACAACGCTTGCTTGGATCTCCAATAGCTTTTCTTGGATCTCTTGAATCGCCGGCACATAGCGTTCCAGAGACTCCGCATAAGGTGGGTTCGCTGCCAACTCATTCGTCACCCACTCTAAGTTAGTCTCATTACCAGGGAAGCTTTTAATAAAATGCGAACGAGGCATTTCTGCGCGGTTTACACAGATTTGCATAATTTCGCGCTCTAAGGCTCGGACTTCCGCCACACGCTCACGCATGGTATCAGCCAGTTTTTCTACCATCTTCGCTGTAAAACGGATCCCCATAAATTCATTGAGGATATTTTCTTTAGCCTCGATATAACCAGGGCTACGGTAGCCTTCGGATTCAAAAGCGATACGCATTTTCTCAAACCACTCTTGAATCACATCAAATTTTTTAAGTGCTTTGGTGCGAAGGTATTCAAGCTGTTTGCTGCTCATGCCACCTGCTGGGCCCTCGTCGTCTTCGTCCGTCACACCGGATCCAGCGTATTCCTCGCCGTCATCATCAATCAGGCCGTCCACGACCTCATCAATGCTTAACTCGCCCTCACGCACCTCATTGATATAGGCCAACACCTCGTTAACCGTCGTGGGACACGCCGCAATGGCCATCACCATGTGCTTTAAGCCATCCTCAATGCGTTTAGCGATCTCGATCTCGCCCTCACGAGTTAATAGCTCCACGGAGCCCATTTCTCGCATATACATGCGTACTGGGTCTGTCGTACGACCAAAGTCTGAATCTACAGTAGTAAGTGCGGCTTCTGCCTCGTCATCCACATCGTCGTCACTCGACGCCAATGGGGTGCTATCGCTCATTAACAAGGTATCGGCATCAGGGGCTTGATCATAAACAGAAATCCCCATATCGCCAAAGGTGCCAATAATACCCTCAATGGCTTCCGCATCTACTAAATCATCAGGAAGATGGTCATTGATTTCACTGTAAGTTAGATAGCCACGCTCTTTACCCAGCTTAATCAAGGCCTTGAGTCGGTTACGACGAGCCTCTAGTTCTTCAGGTGTTAGCTGACCACGGCCACCAAATACATCTTTGGCACCGCGCTTAGCGCCTTTTTTAGCCGGCTTGAAATCGGGGATCACCTCGTCGCTGTCCTCGATGTGATCATCGTCATCAAAGGCAGTAGTTTTAGCTGGACGACCACGACGTGCTGCTGGCGCTGCCTTTGCGGCGGTTTTTTTTGCCGCTTTTTTTGCCGCTTTTTTCGCGGCTTTTTTGGCTGTTTTCTTTACCGCCGTTTCAACGGCTTCATCCGCCGTTGCCTCGGTATCTGCTGCTGTCGCTTTTTTCACAACTTTTTTTGCTACGGCTTTTTTTGCTGCGGCTTTTTTTGCAGCCACTTTTTTAACGGCTTTTTTCACCGCTTTTTTCGCTGCTTTTTTCGCTACGGTAGGTTCCTGTGCGGCGTCGACATTAACAGAGGTGCTATCAGCATCAGATGCTGCTGCCATCGTCACAGAGTGAGTCGTCGCGTTTTTGCCAGTCGATTGAGTCATATTGAATCCCATTGACGCAAAACACCAAATTTGGTGTGGTATTTAATGAATAGCACCGGTACTCAGTAAAAAGTAAGACAAAGTCGCAACGTCAGTGATTGAGTCAAATATGATTTCATCCCTGCGTGGTACGATCAGGCTCAAGTACATCTAACCAACTGACGCAAACTCTTTATCTTATGAAAGCGCTTGCCTTTTTACCGTTGCTGCGTGGGCTATTGCGTAAACATTTACTTTATGTATACGATTATTTTTCGTATAAAACCAGCCATTTTACTGCACTTAAGGTGCTGGTGCAGTAGTCAAGCGCACTAGACGTCGGCTTAAATCTTGGTAGCGTTGTCTTGATGCCTCATCCGGTAAGCCAGCTGCAATTAAATCGGATTGCTCTTGTTTGATGGCATCGATTTGTATTCTACGCAAAGCATCATTCCATTCGGCTCGTGGATCAGGCAACTCTTCGTGCTGTAATAGTTCGGTGGCTAGTCCGTTTAAAACATGTGCTAAATCTGATTCAGGATCCACTGCTTGTGTTAGCGCACCGATATGTTTGGCTTGGGTGTCATTCGCTAATGCAATCAGCTCCTGTACTAAGAATAAGGTGGGGCTATGTACGATAATTTCAAGCGCATCATGATCTAAATCAAGGGCTAGCTGTGGATGCGCCGCTAATAAGCGCAACAAACGCTTAGCCAGCGGTGTCACGGAACGAGCACGTTTACTTCGATTCGCCGTCGCTGGCTTTCGATTCGTCGGCGCAACGGACGACTCTCCCTGTGTCCTAGAGGAAGCGGGAGCTTCCGCACGCTCTCTGTTATAAACCGGCTTTTGCTGCTGCAGCAAGCGTAATTGCAGCTCATCCTCGGTCAAACGCACCAGCTGCGCAAACTCATGCTGAATTTGTGTACTTAAAGTACTGTCCGACAGGGTTGCTAAAAGGGGTAAGGCCTCATGCACACATGCAGCCCTGCCCTCAGCTTCGGATAAATCATGACGCGTCGCGAGCTCATCGAGCATAAACCGAGATAATACCAAAGCCTGTTTGGCTTGCTCTCTAAATGCCTCTGCCCCATATTCCCGCACGTAAGAGTCCGGATCATGCTCAGGAGGCAAAAACAAAAAACGCATCGATACATCGTCACGTAGCTGCGGTAAGCATGTAGTTAGTGCCCGCCAAGCAGCACGTCTTCCTGCCCCATCCCCATCGAAACAAAATACAATACGATCACTCGCACGCATCAGCTGACGTATGTGATGTTCAGTAGTCGCTGTCCCTAAGGTTGCAACGGCATTAGCCAAACCCCGATCTGCCAACGCCACCACATCCATGTAGCCTTCAACAACAGTAACAAAGCCCTCGGTGCGAATCCCTTGCCGATTTTCCCATAAGCCATAGAGCTCATGACTTTTTGAAAACAGTGGCGTTTCAGGGGAATTTAAATACTTAGGTTCACCTGCTGCAATTAAACGCCCACCAAAACCAATCACATCCCCTTTACGATTGCGTATAGGGAACATGATACGACCGCGAAAACGGTCATAGCGACGCCCATCCTCAGCCTCAATGACTAAACCAGACTCGACCAACAAAGGGTTTTCATACTGGGGAAAAACACGCTTTAAGTCATGACGATCCGAAGCAGCCCAACCTAAACCAAAACGCGTAATCGTCGGTGCAGATAAGCCGCGCTGCTGTAAATAGTCTTGAGCAGGCGTATGGAGCGCAAGCTGACGCACATAGTGTGCTTGGGCGGCATCAAGAAGCTGCTGGTGTTGGGAACGTTGTTCTTTTCGCTGCTGATCTGCAGCTCGCTGACGGGGAGATTGTTGTTTTTCAGGTACAACTAAACCGACCTCGTTCGCTAGCGAACGTACGGCCTCGGGGAAGCTTGCCCCTGTATGCGCCATGAGAAAGCTAATAGCGCTACCATGTGCCCCACAGCCAAAACAATGATAAAACTGCTTAGTAGGACTGACGGTAAAGGATGGTGATTTTTCGTTGTGAAAGGGACATAGGCCAATTAAATTGGCCCCACCCTTGCGTAACTGTACGTAGCGCCCTACGACATCTACAACATCGACGCGCGCTAATAGTTCCTGTATGAAACTATCAGGTATCAATAGAGACGCGGAGGCAATTGCTGGCTACGGATGCGTTTGTAGTGACGTTTAACAGCAGCTGCACGTTTACGTTTGCGTTCCGCAGTTGGTTTTTCGTAGAATTCGCGGGAACGCAACTCTGTTAATAAACCGGTTTTTTCAATGGTGCGCTTAAAGCGGCGCATCGCGACCTCGAAAGGCTCGTTTTCTTTCAGGCGAACAATTGGCATGTACTTTTGAAGCCTTGCTAAAAAATGGTTAAAGACACTTGTGTAATAAAAGCATTACACAATTCGCATATATAAGGATAGACTAAAATACTAGCATAAATTAGCACTAGTCGTCAAAATCATTCTACAGATTTGGTTCCTTTACCCTTACGAATCCACGCCTCTAGCTGGTGAGGACGGATGCTGTCATAGTCCTCAAAGGGCTGATGAATCCACGGATTCGTTGGCAAATGTTCCACATAATAATCAGGAGTAACCTCAGAGTGGCCTTTCCACCACAATACACCTGTACGTAGTTCTGTAATAGCGGGGAACTGCGTACGCAAATGATCACGTACACGCTTAAAGGTTAAACCGGTATCAACCATGTCGTCGATAAGCAACACATTCCCATCCAAGGTGCCACGAGTGATGGTAATGAACTGGGCGATATCTAAAGTGCCTTGCTGCGTGCCCGCGGCCTCACGGTAGCTACTGGTGGCTAAGATTCCTAAAGGAACATCGTAAATTCGAGAAATCACATCGCCAACACGCATCCCACCGCGTGCTAAGCACACGATTTTATCGAATTTCCAGCCTGATTCGTGAATTTGTAAAGCGAGCTTTTCAATTAGCTCATTGTATTGCTTCCAGTTAACCCAATGGTCGCTATCAGTATTAAGGGGCAAACTCATGAAGGATCCTATGTATTAATCTATGTGTGGTGCATAATCATAAACCAAAACACAGCGCTCTGAAAAGTAACAAAAAAGAGCGGGCAAGCCCGCTCTTTTAAAAATCCATGAGTTTATTTCGTAAACGGATCACGTAACACAATGGTTTCGTTACGGTCAGGACCAGTAGATACCATATCAATAGGCACTTCACAGACCTCGGCGATGCGCTCTAAGTAGCGACGCGCATTGACTGGAAGCTTATCGTATTCAGTAATGCCAACGGTAGACTCTGTCCAACCAGGCATTTCTTCTAAGATAGGCTCAGCTTCGGCTACAGCATGGGCTCCATGAGGCAACACATCTAAGAACTCGCCCTTATAGCGATATCCCACCCCAATTTTAATGCTATCTAAGCCATCCAATACATCTAGCTTTGTGACACACAAACCAGAAATACCATTCAACATTACGGAACGCTTCATAGCAGCGGCATCAAACCAACCACAGCGACGCGCACGACCTGTGACCGAGCCAAACTCTTTTCCAACCTCGGCAAGACGAGTACCAATCTCATCGTGCAATTCGGTTGGGAAAGGACCGGAGCCCACACGTGTGGTATAGCATTTAGCGATACCTAGCACGTAGTTAAGCTGCTGTGGCCCAACACCAGAGCCTGCGGAGGCAGCCCCCGCTAAGCAGTTGCTGCTGGTCACAAAAGGATAAGTGCCATGATCAATATCTAAAAGCGCCCCTTGGGCCCCTTCAAATAATAATTTATGACCGGCTTTAGCGGCCTGATACAAATGACTAGACACATCGGCAACCATAGGACGTAGCTCCTCGGCATAACGGCCGACCTGCTCCATCACGCTGTCTGCAGATACAGGCTCTGCATTGAGATAGTTAGTCAGTACAAAGTTATGATAATCCAAGACTTCGTCGAGTTTCTCTTTAAAAACAGCTAAGTCATACAGATCTTGCACACGCAAGGCGCGGCGCGCCACTTTATCCTCGTAAGCAGGACCAATACCACGCCCTGTCGTACCGATCTTTTTATCAGGGCTTTTCTGAGCCTCGCGCGCCTGATCCAAAGCAATGTGATAAGGCAGAATCAAAGGGCATGCAACCGAAATCTGCAAACGCTCACGGACATTAACGCCAGCTGCCTCCAGTTCCTTAATTTCAGAAAGCAAGGCTTCGGGCGATAAAACCACCCCATTACCAATGTAGCATGTCACGTGATCATGCATAATCCCAGAGGGAATTAGGCGTAATACCGTTTTTTGGCCGTTAATCCACAGGGTATGCCCTGCGTTATGGCCGCCTTGGAAACGGACAACACCCTGTGCTGACTCGGCGAGCCAGTCCACAATTTTTCCTTTACCTTCGTCACCCCACTGGGTGCCGATCACCACAATGTTTTTGTTCATGTTACGTATCAAATAAATAAGGGCCGGATGTATCTGGCCGGTTAGTAGCTAAAAACCCGAAAGAAGCCGCTTATTAAGCAATAGTGCGGACTTGCCATTGCCCCTGTTCACAAACCAGCTCCCTATCGATCAGGAACTCGTCGGCAACAGGGGATTGATCGGGTAGCATCTGTATCACGATTTCACCCGACTCGCGCAAACGTTTAAGCGTATCTTGAAGCGCGGCATCCGTCCCCCATGGGGCTCGAATTGCACGCACTGGCTTGGCCTCTGCCAACCCTGCTGACAATTTGCGTAAATCCATACTAAATCCGGTGGCAGGACGATCACGGCCGTAGAGCTTACCCACCCCATCGTAACGGCCACCACGTACTAATGCATCGTGCCAGCCATCGGCATACACACAAAATACGACCCCAGTGTGATAGCTTGAGCTGCCCCCCATGTCGGCTAAATCCACGGTTAACGCTGGAATGTCCAGTGAATCAACCAGACTTTGCAACTGATCTAAGGCATGGGTTATCGATGCGCTCGTCGGCAAAACCTGTCTTGCTTTAGCAATAACTTGATTGGCTTCGCCGTATAATGAGCATAAGATAAGTAAAGCCTGAATAGACTGCTCTTGGCTATTAGGAATACTACTTTGAAGAGCACGCAAACCAGGGATATCTTTAGCGCTCAACAAGTCAAAAATCGTATCCGTATAGGGCACTAATAGTGGATCCATTTGGATAATGGCATGACCAATAGCTGGTAGATTTAAATCCAAACGCGGATTTTTTACGCCAACTTTTGCTACGCTTGCCAATGCTAAATGGATAATTTCAATATCAGCCTCGACGCCGGCATAGCCAAAGATCTCCGCCCCAATTTGCAAAAGCTCACGATCAGATAATAAGCCCTCGGGGCGCGCGTGCAGCACAGAACCGCAATAACATAAACGCGTCACTGTGTTTCGATTTAATAAGTGAGCATCAATACGTGCTACCTGTGGCGTAATATCGGCACGAATCCCCATCGTGCGTCCTGATAGCTGATCGACGACTTTGGTTGTGCGTAAATTGAGCTTAGACCCAGAGACCGCCTGTAGGGACTCTAAGTACTCCGCAAGCGGCGGAGCCACTAGCTCAAAGCCGTAAGTACGGTATAAATCTAATAAATAGCGACGCAACTCTTCGATGCGTCGTGCTTCCGCGGGCAAAACATCTGCCAAGCTTTCTGGCAATAACCAATTGGACATAAGAATAGCCTTCGCTTTTTCTATGTAAAGGCAGTGCAACAAAAAGGCGACTTGGGGCGTAAGCCTTCCAAGTCGCCTGCGATATGGTGTAAAAACTTACACACTAGTATAACGAATCAGCTCCAAATAGCCAAGTGCTAAAGAATAACACTGTATTTAATTTGCAGCGCCTGGTGCCCCAATGTTTTTCCAGTAGCGGAAAAACTCCGATTCAGGACTAATTACCAGAGTATCGTTTTGTGAGCTAAACGCATGACGGTAAGCTTCTAGGCTACGATAAAAACGATAAAACTCCGGGTTTTTAGAATAAGCTGCCGCATAAATATCGGCTGCCTCGGCTTCACCCTGACCGCGAATGGCCTCAGCTTGAGCATACGCATCTGCTAATAGCTCTTCACGCTCACGATCCGCTTCAGCACGAATACGTTCACTTTCTGCCGCCCCTGTCGCACGCAGACGGTTCGCTTCTTGTTTACGCTCAGCTTCCATACGGCGATACACCGACTCGGAAATCTCTGGCGCAAAGTCAATACGACGTAAGCGCACATCAACGACCTCTACCCCTAGCGGTTTAGCACGGTTACGCACTGCCTCAAGCACCTCGCGCATAATCGCATCCCGTTGATCGGAAACCACTTCTTTTACAGTACGTACGTTAACGGAAGCATTCAAGGCATCACGAATCTGTGCTTGTAAACGCTCGATAGCACCACGGTCGGAGACACCAAACGTCACGTAAAACAACCGCGGATCATCGATGCGCCATTTTACGTAAGAATCAATCAACAGGTTTTTCTTTTCTGCCGTTTGAATACGTTCAGGATCTTTAGATTCGATCGTCTGAAGACGCTTATCTAAGAACACCACATTTTGAAAAGGTGGCGGCAATTTAAAATATAGCCCTGGCTTCGTGATGGTTTCTTTCACTTCACCTAGAGCAAATACCAATGCGGCATCACGCTCTTTGACAATAAAAAGCGAGGACGACAACACCGCTAGCGCAATGGCCAATACGATCAGCGCAGGAAACAAACGTTGCATCATGACCTCCTAGCGGGAATATGGGGAATAAGGGTTGCTTAAATTACCCACGTCATTAGCATTAGGAATGCTAGTGGTTGCAGGCACGCGTGGTGTAGTCGTGGCACCAGAAGACGTATTCGACGCCGCCGCAGAAGCGGCCGCATGAGCAGGCTGAGCACTGCTGGTCGCGTCTTTTGCCACCTGTTTAGCCATCTGATCTAAGGGTAAGTACAACATATTATTGTTTTTGCTATCCACCATCACTTTGCTGGTGTTAGCGAGAATTTCCTCAAAGGTACTGAGGTATAAACGATCACGCATCACGCCAGGCGCCTTCACGTATTCCGCAACCACACTATTAAATCGTGCGCTATCACCTTTGGCATCACCAATCACCTTGGCTTTATACCCTTCGGCTTGTTGCAGCATACGCGCTACCTGACCGCGCGCCTCTGGCAAGACTTTATTAGCGTAAGCATTTCCTTCGTTAATTTGACGCTCACGATCCTGTCCTGCTTTTACCGCATCGTCAAAAGCAGCTTGGACTTGCTCGGGGGGCTGTACGTTTTGGATCGCCACCGTGCTAATTTGCACCCCGGTTTTATAGCGGTCTAAAATGGTTTGAGCAAGCTGCTGGACTTCAGAGGCGACCTCGGTACGACCGGAGTAAAGCACGAAATCCATCGGTTTTTTACCTACGATCTCACGCATCGCGGTTTCTGCCGCCTGACGTACGGACTCATCGGGATTATTCGTATTAAATAAATAATCAGGTGCTCCAGTCTGCAGCAAACGATATTGCACCACAAACTGAACATCAACAATGCTTTCGTCTGCGGTAAGCATTAAAGACTCAGAAAGCACTTTATTGCGGGAATTACCACGAAACCCGATTTCAAAGGTACGTAGCTGCGCAATATTGACATTTTGATGGTCTTCAATCGGACTAGGCCAGCGCCATTGCAAACCAGGATTGAGCGTTTTGGTGTATTGACCAAAACGTGTGACAACAGCCACTTGCCCCTCTTGGACAATGACAAAACCCGTTGATAGCCAAAAGCCAATGACTAATATCAGCAACCCTAAAAAGAGCTTAGGTGAGCCTTTAGGAAGCTTAGCGGGCTGACGTCCACCAGAGGGTGGTGGATTTTGGTTACCACCCTTATTACCAAACATAGAGGACAAGCGTTTATTAAAATCACGCCACACCTCATCCAAATCGGGCGGAGTCTGTTGATTGTCAGGACGGCGAGGCGGTTGCTGCTGATTACCACTATTTTGGTTGCCGTCACGTCCCCAACCGGGATCATTCAAATTATAAATTCTCGTCATGGAACGTATTACTTTCCAGTATTTGACCTGACTCAACAATAGCTGTGCGCAAGTCATCTAAACCAGCTCTTTGCAGAGCGCTGACAAAAACTCGCACTACATTACCCTCTTCGTCTCGTTCTAGACGAGGTGATAATCCAGTGGAGTCGATTTTGTTATACACCAATATGGTAGGAATATGATCCGCACCAATATCAGCTAAAACCTTATTTACTTCGTGTACTTGTTCATCTTTTTGCGGGCTTGCTGCATCTACCACGTGTAAGAGCAAGTCCGCATGAATGGTTTCCTCGAGCGTAGCACGGAAAGCCGCAATAAGCGTAGGAGGTAAGTCTCGAATAAAACCTACGGTATCCGAAATAACGACTTGACCAGCCCCTTCTATCCAAATACGTCGCGTTGTGGTGTCTAGCGTAGCAAAAAGCTGATCTGCTGCATATGCTCCAGCACGCGTTAACGCATTAAACAAAGTGGATTTACCCGCGTTGGTATATCCAACCAGTGAAACATTTAATGTGCTGCTGCGCAAACGCGCACGCCGCTGCGTTTGTCGCTGACGATTGAGTTTGTCTAAGCGCTCTCGCAGCTTTTTGACTTTTGCACCAATCATACGGCGATCCAGTTCAAGCTGAGATTCACCCGGACCTCGAATCCCAATCCCACCCTGCTGACGCTCCAAATGTGTCCACATCCGAGTCAACCGTGTGGATAAATGCTGTAACTGTGCTAGCTCTACTTGTAGCTTACCCTCGTGGCTTTTAGCCCGTAATGCAAAAATATCTAAGATCAAAAGCACCCGATCCACAACCCGACGTTTAAACTCGCGTTCGAGGTTACGCTGCTGGGCTGGGCTAAGCGCCTGATCAAATAAGATGATTTCCACATCATGATGATCTGCAAGTAGAACGGCTTCTTGAAGCTTGCCCTTACCGATAAACAAAGCCGGATCTGGTCGATCACGCTTTACCACCACAGTATCCATGATCTGTGCTCCAGCACCCTGAGCCAGCATCTGGAACTCTTCGGCATGGGCCTCGTAATCTAGGCTCCCCATGTTAACGCTGATAATTAACGCACGCATGGGATAACCCCTGTAAAAACAAATACCCGCCAGACACAAAAACATGTCTGAGCGGGGAAATTACACGAAGTCATGAAACGATTATTCAGTGCCTTCGTCCGCTTTTAAATTAACAGGACGGGCTGGTACTACAGTGGAAATGGCATGTTTATAAACCATTTGCGTCACCGTGTTACGCAATAGCACAACGTACTGATCGAATGACTCGATTTGGCCTTGAAGTTTAATGCCGTTAACAAGGTAAATCGAAACAGGAATATGTTCCTTGCGTAGGGCGTTTAAAAATGGGTCTTGTAGTATTTGCCCTTTGTTACTCATTGGCTAAGCTCCAATTATGTTGTTATATAGGTGAGTTCACATCAATTTATTGTAAGGCATATTGAATATGCCCGCTACAAACCAATAATAGGCTTGGTATTACGCGTTAAGGATTTCACGCAATGCTGCTATTAGTTTAGCGCATTGTTCAGGCGTACCAACGGTAATACGCAAAAATTGTTCGATACGAGGCTGCTGAAAATGGCGTACTAAGATATGACGATCTCGTAAGCCCTGATGCAATTGCTGTGCTTCATGATCCGCATGTCGTGCAAAAACAAAGTTGGTTTTAGATGGCAAAACCTCAAAGCCCAACTGCTGTAAGTCTTTTGTCAGCTTATCGCGGCTCTGCATAATCGCAAAGCGTTTTTCATCAAAGTAGGCCTGGTCCTCTATGGCCGCTACGGCTCCAGCCTGAGCTAAAGTGTCTAGCGGATAAGAGTTAAAGCTATCTTTAACCCGTTGCAATCCTGCAACAATTTCAGCAGAGGCCACTGCATACCCCACTCGCAGCCCGGCTAAAGCATACGATTTAGATAGCGTATGAATCACCACAATATTAGGATACTGGGCAATCAAAGCCACAGCGGAGTCGGCCCCAAAATCCACATACGCCTCGTCCACCACGACAGCTGAGTCTGGGTTAGCCTGTGCAATATGTGCGATGTCATCTAGTGCTAAAGCGATACCCGTGGGTGCATTGGGATTAGCAAAAATAATCGCAGCGGGTGCGACCTCGCGCTCGCGGGTATAGTCCTCGACACGGATAGTGAAGTCCTCGGCGAGCGGAATCACCTCGGCCGGCACCTTAAAAAAAGCGCAATACGTCTTGTAAAAACTATAGGTGATATCCGGCAAAAGCAACGGACGCCCCGCACGTAAGAACAAAGTATTAAAAACATGAGCCAAGACTTCGTCAGAGCCATTACCTAAAAATACTTGATCCGTTGCGACGTTATGCTTTTTTGCTATGGCGCTCAATAACGCCGAAGCCTCGTAAGGAGGATACAAGCGTAAGTCGTCATTGTTTTTGGCCGCAATCGCGGCAAAAACGCGGGGAGACGGACCATACGCATGCTCATTGGTATTGAGCTTAAGTAGTTGCTGTTTAGGTTGCTCGCCCGGAACATACGGGACCAATTCATGAATATGATCGCTCCAAAAACGACTCACTTATTTCTCCTGAACATATGGGTTACGTGATGACTTTAACTCCACGCGTAATGGCGTGCCCTCGAGATCAAAAGTCTCACGGATGCGTCCTTCTAAATAGCGCTTATAGCTGTCTGATACGGCCTCTAAGCCACTACCATGCACTACAACAATGGGCGGGTTTTGTCCACCTTGGTGCGCATAGCGTAGCTTAGGCCTAAATATGCCTTTGCGAGGAGGCTGCTGCTGTTCTACGGCCTCATGAATCACTCGAGTTAGCTTGGGTGTAGAAAGACGGCGATAAGCCGCAGCATGCGCGCTTTTCACTGAACGCATAACTTGGGCGATCCCTTGCCTATTTAAAGCTGAAATGGTGTGGACCTTAGCAAAGTCTAAAAAGCGTAATTTGCGCGCATACTCTCGCTTTGCCCATTCACGCTTATAGCTATCCACATCGTCCCATTTATTGATCGCAACGACTACAGCGCGACCTGACTCCACCACAAAGCCGGCAATACTCGCATCTTGATCCGAGATTTCCATCGAGGCATCTAGCATCAGCAAAACAACGTTTGATGCTTCAATAGCCTGCAAGGTTTTAATGACCGAAAATTTCTCAATGGTCTCAAAGACACGGCCTTTTTTGCGTAGCCCTGCCGTGTCAATCAATGTGTAAGGTGTACCTTGATGCTCGAATTCGATTTCGATCGCATCCCGAGTGGTTCCTGGCATATCAAAAGCGATCACCCGCTCTTCACCCATCAACGCATTAATAAACGTCGATTTACCTACGTTAGGCCGCCCCACAATAGCCAGCTTGATACGATGCTGAGGCGCTTCGTCCGTAGCATCTGCATCAAATTCGGGCTCTTCTGGCAGATTCGGCTCGGGAATATGCGACAAGGCCTGCTCGATTAAATCCCCTACCCCATCACCATGAGATGCAGATATCAGGTAGGGCTCGCCTAAGCCAAGCTCGTGAAACTCAAAGCCTGCCGCGCCATAACGCATGCCCTCGGCCTTATTGACGGCAAGCAAAACCGGCTGACCGCTACGACGTAAAAGCTGAGCAATATCGTAATCGAGGCGATTGACGCCCTCTCTGGCATCCACCAAAAATATAATGACATCTGATTCGGCAATGGCTTGCTCAGTTTGGCGTGCCATCTCGCGCACAATACCATCTTTGACAACGGGTTCAAAGCCCCCTGTATCCACCACTAAATAGGGGCGAGAGCCAAGGCGACCCTCGCCATAATGACGATCACGGGTAAGACCAGGAAAGTCAGCAACTAGAGCCTGCCTAGAGCGCGTTAAACGATTAAACAACGTGGACTTACCAACGTTAGCACGCCCAACAATCGTAATTACCGGTTTAAAAGCAATGCTTTTCAATTGACACCAACCAATACTAAATGACCATTGCCCGTTTGTACGAGTACACCGTGTTCGGTGCCAACCAATGGCGAGACAATGGCTCCCGAGCCTACATGTAAACGTCCTTGCAAACGCCCATCTACCCGTGAGACAAAATGAATATATCCTTGGAAATCCCCAAAGATGACCTGATCGCCTGCAACAGCGGGCCCAGACAGCTTACGATTACGCAGACCGTCCTGCGTCCACACAACCGTGCCATCCCCTAAGCCAAAGGCGGAAATCTCATCACGCTGATTCGCCGCAAAAAGCATACGGCCGTCAGTAGCCATACCGGTTTTTGTGGAGTAGTCATGCTGCCAAACTGGGAAGCCACCCTGAGCGACATCAAAACAAACAATACGCCCTTGATAGGAAGCACCACACAATAATGGTCCGGCCGCCACAGGGCCACCAACCACATCATTAATACGCTCTAAATCCGTGGCGCCACGCGATTGAGATACCACTCCCTCCCATTGCACCATACCGGTGTGGGCCTCGATGATCATCATGCGTCCATTGGGCAGGCCTGCGATCAGCATTCCATCAAAAATTTCCATTTTGATGTTGGTTTTTAAGGCCAGTGCAGGACCTGGACGCTGCAGACTCCAGAGCAACTCGCCATTACGCGCATCAAAGGCTTGAATACGATAGTCAGAACTACGCACAACGACGACACCATCGCCTACGACAGGTGGCACATTCACTTCGCTACTGGCTTTAGTACGCCATAACTCGTTGCCTGCCGTATCATAGGTTACAACCGAGCCATCACTGGCAGCCACCGCCACCACTCGAGCATCGGCTCCTACCCCTGCCGATAGATTTTTCGCTACTTGCGTGGACCAAAGTGTTTGCCCCGTGCTTAAGCGAATTTGAGCCAACTGCCCTGAAGGCGTGGCGGCATACACCACGTCGCCTACGCGCGCAGGAATAAAGCCAAAACCGGCCCCTTTACCAATAGAAGCAGACCAGCGCACATTAGCAGCAACTTGAGCCTCATAGTCCACCAAAGGAGCGGGCATAAATCGCGGATCTTTGGAAGAAAACATGGAGCAAGCACTGAGCGCAGCAAGACTAAGTGCAACCACGGCAAGTTTAGCCGAGCGTTTATTCAGTATCACAGCCATTTTTATTCCTTTCCAAGGGCATCGAGCTTGAGCTCGACGATTTGTACATAAGCCATCGAGCTCAGAGCCGTTTTAGCCTGTTGCCATTCTGCCCGTGCTTGTTCAAGCTGACCTAAAGCATAGTACACATCACCACGACGGTCAGCATACACGCCCTTGTAAGCGGCGCTGGGAGTTTGTAGTTGGGCAAGCGCTTGTTCATAGTCCTTTTGCTCAAGATAAAGACCGGCTAAACGCAAGCGCGCCATATCGACCATAGCGGTCTCGTGGCCATGATCAATGAGCCATTGCAACTGCGCCTGAGCAGCCTGGACATCCCCCTGCTTTTGTAAAGCCTGCGCCGCGATTAAAATCGCACGACTCGTATAACCTGATTTTGCATAATCCTTACGGAGGACTTCACTTGCAGCTAAAACCCGTGTTTTAGCCTCTTCTCCGTCTTGCCCCGCGGCAAGCTCTAGGGCCTCATAATAACCTAATGCCTTAGTCGCTTGATGCTGCTCATACCACTGGTAGCCACGCCAGCCAATAACGGCTGCCGCAAACAAAAAAGCCAAAATAATGACTTTGGTGCCATTTCGGTCCCACCAGTCTTTGATGGCTTCTAGCTTTTCCTGCTCTTCTATATCGTATGCCATGTGTTATACCTTTGTCTGAAGGTGTGCAGCCAATTGATCAAAGTCAATGCTCTCTTGGGGTTGGTCTTGGTCCGCCATGCGTAGCCATTTCACACTGGCTTGACGCGCTTTTACCTCGTTTTCCCCTAAAATGACAGCAACAACAGCCCCACTGGCATCCGCCCGCCTAAATTGGGATTTAAAACCTGTCGAGCCCGCATGAACCAATACCCGCAGCCCCACATCTCGCAACTGCTCGGCTAACCGCATCGCTTGACGCTGAGCCGCATCCCCTTGGTGCACCATGTATACTTGGCACTCTGGCACCGGCTCTGGCTCGGCATCTTGTAGCCAGAGATCAAGCAAGCGCTCCATGCCAATTGCAAAACCCACAGCAGGAGCCGGTTTACCACCAAGAATTTCCATCAGGCCATCATAACGGCCACCCCCACATACAGTACCTTGTGCACCGAGACGATCGGTTACCCACTCAAAAACCGTTAGGTTGTAATAGTCTAAGCCACGTACCATACGAGGATTAAGAGTATACGCAATACCGGCATCGTCCAAACGATCACAGACCCCTTGATAATGAGCGAGCGACTCTTCTCCTAGATAGTCAAAAAGCTTTGGGGCCTTATTTGCCATGTCTTGCATGGCGGGATTTTTGGTATCTAATACTCGCAAGGGATTGGAATACATCCGACGCTTAGCCTCGTCATCCATGACATCGGTATGCTGCTCCAAATAAGCAATCAAAGCTTCGCGATGAGCCAGACGCTCGTGGCTTTGGCCTAGGGAGTTGATTTCTAAGCGCACATCCTCTAAGCCCAGCTTTTTCCATAGCCGTGCCAACATAATAATTAGTTCTGCATCAATGTCTGGCCCAGGCAAGCCTAAGGCCTCGACGTCAATCTGATGAAACTGGCGATAACGCCCTCGTTGAGGACGCTCATGCCTAAAGACGGGGCCAATTGAATAAATACGATGCGGACGATCATACAGCATATTGTGCTCAATGCAGGCACGCACAATACCCGCTGTAAACTCTGGGCGCATGGTGAGCTTGTCACCATTTAATGAGTCCGTAAAAGAATACATTTCCTTTTCGACGATATCGGTTACCTCGCCAATACCGCGCGCAAACAACTGCGTATATTCCAACACGGGTGTACGCATGTTCCGATAGCCGTAGCTCGCTAACCAATCACGTACGATTTGTTCTAGCTTTTCCCATTGAGCGCTCTCACCTGGGAGAATGTCCTTCATGCCAGTTAAGCCACGAAGTTTTTGTACAGACTTCGACATAAAAACCTTCCGTAGGTCCGAACCTATTGATTTGCTGGGGCGTAGCGCTTTTGTACGTAGTCCAGCACAATTTTTTGAAATTCTTGAGCAATCGTATCACCTTTTAAGGTAACGATGCGTTCCCCATCCACATATACCGGTGCCGCCGGGGTTTCGCCCGTGCCAGGCAAACTAATACCAATATCAGCGTGTCGGCTTTCGCCCGGCCCATTCACTACACAACCCATCACCGCCACATTCATGGTTTCCACACCGGGATACTGATAGCGCCATACCGGCATCTGCTCGCGCAAATAGGCTTGAATATCATTGGCCAACTCTTGAAATACCGTGCTGCTAGTGCGTCCACACCCAGGGCAGGCCACAACCATAGGCGTAAATGCACGCAAGCCCATCGTTTGAAGGATTTCTTGAGCTACGATAACCTCTTGGCGGCGATCACCACCTGGCTCGGGTGTCAGGGATATACGAATCGTATCCCCAATGCCCTGCTGTAATAACACCGATAAGGCAGCAGTTGAAGCGACAATGCCTTTGCTCCCCATACCGGCTTCTGTTAAACCCAAATGCAACGGGTAATCACAACGTGAGGATAGGTCCTGATATACTGTGATGAGGTCCTGCACATGACTGACTTTACATGAAAGGATGATAGCATCGCCCGACAAGCCTAACTGCTCTGCGCGCTGTGCATTAGAAATCGCAGAAACAACCAGGGCTTCACGCATGACAGCCTGGGCTTCCCATGGGCGATGCCGCTGTGCGTTTTGGTCCATCATTTTTGCCATCAGCTCGTGATCCAAGCTACCCCAGTTCACGCCAATACGCACAGGCTTATTGTATTTGCACGCCACCTCGATCATTTGCGCAAAATTGTCGTCTCGACGCTTACCGCCCCCCATGTTGCCTGGGTTAATACGATATTTAGATAGTGCTTGAGCACACTCTGGGTATTCCGTTAGCAGTTTGTGCCCGTTATAGTGAAAATCACCTACGAGTGGCACATCTATATTCATGCGGTCTAGCTGCTCTCGAATAGCTGGTACCTCTTTGGCTGCAGCAGGCGTATTCACCGTAATACGCACCAGCTCTGAGCCAGCCTGAGCTAAGTCCTTAACTTGCAATGCCGTTTCAATGGCATTCTCGGTATCAGTATTGGTCATGGACTGTACCACTACTGGGGCTCCGCCTCCTACCAATACATGATTGGCTCCCCAATTAACCTTGACACAGCGAGTTTGACGGCGCTCTGCCGCGCCGACGGGTAGTGCTGGGCGATCTGAAGTCGCAAAATCAAATAAATCAATCATGACTGAAATTCTTTAAGCCAATCAAATACCAACCAATTTTCAGGAATCCAACCTTGGTCTAAAGCATAAAACAAGGCGATCAGTAACAGCAAGGCGATAATAAGCCACCACCCCCAAGCCCGCTGTGTGGGCTCAGTGTATAACGACATATCTGCACCATCCCATTGCTTCTTTTTCTGTCTAATATTGTGTGTTGCAGTTACACCTGTTTGCTCCTCTAGCATCCCCAACAATAAACTCTCATCAGCCCCTAAAAGTCGAGCATAGCTTTTCACCATCCAACGCAATGGCATCCCACTGGGCAAAGCTTGCCAGTCCTCTTTTTCTAAAGCCTCTAGCTGCAAAGCTGAATATTTAATTCGTATAGAAACGTCGTGATAGCTTAAACCTTGAGCCTGACGTAATTCTGCAATAAAAGGCCCTAACGATTGAGAGGTAAGCTCTAACTCTGGGCTAGAGACAGGTGAGTTCATGCTCGCTCCGGTTGAATTAAGATGGTTCCTTGATTAGGCAAGCGCTCACGAATACGGGTGCGATCACGAATATCCCCGGCAAGCTGACCACAAGCTGCATCAATATCATCCCCTCGGGTTTTACGTATAGTGGTCACCACCCCACCGTCTTGGAGACGTTGTGCAAAGTCACGGACCACAGCCTGCGGCGAACGTTTTAGCCCCGACTGTGGAAATGGGTTAAAAGGTATTAGATTGAATTTGCAGCTGACTTGTTTAGCAATATCTAAGAGCTGCTGCGCATGCTCAGGCTGATCATTAATGCCATCCAGCATAATGTATTCAAAAGTAATAAAGTCTCGCGGCGCGTACTGCAGATAGTTATTACAGGACGCAATGAGCTCACGTAATGGGTGCTTACGATTAAGCGGTACTAGCTTGTCACGCAAGGCGTCATTAGGCGCATGTAAAGAGACCGCTAACGCAACAGGACAGTCTTGGGCTAAGCGATCCATAAACGGCACTACCCCAGATGTCGATACAGTAACGCGACGCCGAGACAAGCCATAGGCATTATCATCAAGCATCAGTTGCAGCGCAATTAACACCTGATCGTAATTAAGCAGCGGCTCGCCCATCCCCATAAACACTACATTTGTCACATAGCGATCATCCACCACAGGCTGCGGCTGTGCTCCTACTCGTGCAGCGGTGGGATCTTGGCGTAACTGGTCTCGCGCAAACCAAAGTTGCCCAATAATTTCAGCCGCACTTAAATTACGATTAAAGCCTTGGTAACCAGTAGAGCAAAAAGGACAAGCCACGGTGCACCCTGCTTGGCTAGAAATACACAACGTGCCACGATCATCCTCGGGAATATAAACGGCCTCCACGGCATTATTTTGCCCTACATCAAATAACCATTTACGCGTGCCATCCGCAGAGCGCTGTTCAATTTGTTTAGTCGGAGCACAAATCGAACAATGCTCTGCCAACTGCTGGCGAAACACGCGCGCCAAATCCGTCATTTGCTCAAAATCATTAACCCCACGCTGATGAATCCAGCGTTGAAGCTGCTTGGCACGAAACGGCTTGTTCCCCCATTGGGCCACCAGTTCTACCAATTGTTCGAGCGTATGCCCTATGATATTTGTACGAGTTTCTGACATAATGATTTGACGAGCGTGTTAAGCAGTTAATTAACGGCTGTGGATTTCAGTTTCAGCAAAGAAATAAGCAATCTCAACAGCAGCGGTTTCAGGAGCATCCGAACCGTGTACCGCGTTAGCATCAATGCTTTCGGCGAAATCAGCACGGATGGTGCCGGGAGCGGCTTCTTTGGGGTTGGTTGCACCCATGAGCTCACGGTTTTTAGCAATGGCATTTTCGCCTTCTAAGACCTGTACGAACACAGGACCGGAAATCATGAACTCAACTAAATCATTAAAGAAAGGACGCTCTTTGTGTACAGCGTAGAAGCCTTCGGCCTCGGCACGGGAGAGTTGTACCAAACGGGCAGCTACGACTTTTAAGCCGGCGGCTTCAAAGCGAGCTACGATTTGACCAATTGCGTTTTTTGCAACAGCATCAGGTTTAATAATAGATAGGGTGCGTTCAATAGCCATGTAAAATCCCAGTATAAACAAAAATAAGGTCGTTATTGCCTAGACAACGACGACATTGACAAAGAAAATGTTGTTTTTACCAACAAAAACAATCACTTTTGATCTTTTTAAGATAGCGAAGTATTTTAACATGCTCACAGCGTCATGCTGCATCTTAAAATAACGCTTTTAAACTTATTCTTTTTAACAGCCGATTTTGGGGGCAATACCCCACAGGTCTGGCCTAATATCGCAACACAATGACCAACTCTTCCAATACATCTCTACTTGATCAGCTTGCTAAAAGCTTTGAACCCAAAGACATTGAAGGCCCTCGTTATGCCCAATGGGAGCAGGCCGGTTTATTCCGTAGTGGTCAACATGTCCATACCACCAACGATAACGCACCCACTTTTGTGATCCAGTGTCCCCCACCTAACGTGACGGGTACCTTACATATGGGGCATGCGTTTAACCAAACCATCATGGACGGCTTGGCTCGATATCATCGCATGAAAGGCTATGATACGGCGTTTATCCCAGGCACGGACCACGCCGGTATCGCCACGCAAATCGTCGTTGAGCGTCAGCTGGATGAGGAAAATATCTCCCGTCATGATTTAGGCCGCGAAAAATTTGTAGAGAAGGTCTGGGAGTGGAAAGAGCAATCCGGCAATGCCATTACAAAACAAATTCGTCGCCTGGGAGCTTCGTGTGACTGGGAGCGCGAATACTTCACGATGGACGAAAACCTCACTCGTGGTGTAGCAGAAACCTTTGTACGCTTATATGAGCAAGGCCTAATCTACCGTGGTAAGCGTTTGGTCAACTGGGATCCTGTGCTAGGCACAGCGGTGTCTGATCTAGAAGTAGAAAGCGTCGAGGAACAGGGCCATTTATGGGAAATTCGCTATCCACTGACTCAGCCTACCAATGATTTAACGCATCTCGTTGTGGCCACCACCCGCCCTGAAACCATGCTAGGTGACGTAGCGGTCATGGTCCACCCCGACGATGAACGTTACCAGCATCTCATTGGTCAAACGGTTACCTTGCCTTTGGTCGGTCGCGAAATCCCAATCATTGCGGACGACTACGTTGATAAATCCTTTGGGACCGGTGTGGTTAAAGTCACTCCTGCCCATGACTTTAATGACTACGCCGTGGGCGAGCGTCATGGCTTAGACAAAATCAGCATCCTAACTCTCGATGCCAAAATCAACGAAAACGCCCC
Source organism: Paenalcaligenes sp. (assembly GCF_030152715.1). Taxonomy (NCBI): domain Bacteria; kingdom Pseudomonadati; phylum Pseudomonadota; class Betaproteobacteria; order Burkholderiales; family Alcaligenaceae; genus Paenalcaligenes; species Paenalcaligenes sp. Next base: position 1,872 of record NZ_JASLIX010000080.1, on the reverse strand, counting down.
AGAAAAATATCAAGGCCTAGACCGCTTTGAAGCACGCAAACAAATTGTTGCTGACCTAGAGGCTATCGATGCCCTCCAAGCCATTAAGCCTCACACACTGATGGTACCCCGTGGCGATCGCACCAATACCGTTATTGAGCCTATGCTCACCGATCAGTGGTTCGTTGCCATGAGCAAACCCGCCCCTGCCGACTCGTTACACCCAGGTAAAAGCATTACCGAAGTCGCTCTCGAAGTCGTTGCGAACGGACAAATCAAATTCGTTCCAGAAAACTGGACCAATACTTACAACCAATGGCTTAACAATATCCAAGACTGGTGTATTTCACGCCAACTCTGGTGGGGGCATCAGATCCCTGCTTGGTACTCTGAAGACGGCGAAATTATTGTGGCGCGTGATGAAAACGAGGCCAAGCAAAAAGCGGCTGCCGCGGGGATCCAAGGTGAGCTACGCCGTGACGAAGACGTCTTAGACACCTGGTTTTCATCTGCACTCGTTCCATTTACTGACCTAGGCTGGCCAGAGCAAACGCCCGATCTGGCGAAATACTTGCCCTCCAGTGTTCTCGTCACCGGTTTTGATATTATTTTCTTCTGGGTAGCTCGTATGGTCATGATGAGTATGCACATGACCGGGCAGGTGCCTTTCCACACCGTCTATGTACATGGCCTTGTCTGTGATATGGAAGGCAAAAAAATGAGTAAATCCCGTGGCAATACCATTGACCCCGTGGATCTCATTGATGGTATTGACGTGGAAAGCCTTGTCAAAAAACGCACCTTTGGCTTAATGAACCCTAAACAAGCTGACAGCATTGCCAAGCGCACCCGCAAAGACTTCCCCGATGGGGTTCCAGCTTATGGCACAGACGCCTTGCGTTTCACCATGGCCGCCTATGCAACGTTGGGGCGCAACATTAACTTTGATCTGAAGCGCTGCGAGGGGTATCGCAACTTTAATAATAAGCTTTGGAATGCCACTCGCTTTGTGCTGATGAACACCGAAGCACAAGAGCCTTTTATGCAGTTTTGTGCGTTAACCGAGTACTCGACTGTAGATAAATGGATTCGCAGCCAATTACAGCGCCTCATCCAAACCGTAGAGCGCAATTTTGCCGAGTACCGCTTTGATAACATCGCCAATGCCATTTACCACTTTGTATGGGATGAATATTGCGACTGGTACTTAGAAATGGCCAAGGTACAAATCCAACAAGGCAACCCTGCACAAAAACTGGCCACACAACGTACGCTAATCGAAGTACTAGAAACCGTACTACGTCTCGCGCACCCTATTATTCCATATATTACCGAAGAGCTCTGGCAAAAAGTTTCACTGGTCGCGGCTAAACGCACTGCCGAGGAAAACCTCAGTATTAGCGTACAGCCCTACCCTGAGCCTAACCCAAGCTTGATCGATGAAAAAGCGGAAAAGCAGGTTGCCGAACTTAAAGCTCAAGTCGATGCTATCCGTGCTTTACGTAGTGAAATGGGCTTATCTCCATCAGAGCGTGTACCGCTATTTGCTCAAGGGGATGCCGCTATGCTCGAACAAAATCGTCCATACCTCATGGCGCTAGCCAAGATGTCCGAGGTCGAGCTTCATGAGCAGCTTCCCGATCTGGGCGCCCCTGTCCAAGTCGTCGGAACCACACAACTTATGCTCCATGTGGAAATCGATGTAGAAGCCGAAACCGCTCGCTTGAATAAAGAAATCGAACGTTTAAATAATGAGATAGCCAAAGCCAACGGCAAACTAAGCAACCCAAACTTTGTTGAGCGTGCTCCCGCCGCCGTCGTAGAGCAAGAACGAGAGCGCTTAGCCAGCTTCACGCAAACGCTATCCAAAGTTCAAGAGCAATTAGCTAGACT
>NZ_JASLIX010000136.1:0-13620 GCF_030152715.1 Paenalcaligenes sp. | reverse complement strand
CATCACAAATTGTGATGGCAGCATGATCAAATACTGTTTTACGCACGACCAATGCGACGCTACACTACCTTTATCCTGTTAGTCATACCGATTTTTTTAAGGCGGAGACAAAAATGAAAACCTATCGTATTGGTCAAATCGTACCCAGTTCTAACACCACCATGGAAACCGAAATCCCAGCCATGCTCAATGCTCGCATGGGGATTTTGCCAGAGGATCGCTTTACGTTTCACTCTTCGCGTATGCGCATGATGAACGTCACACCCGAAGAGCTTAAAGCCATGGACGCTGCTAGCGATCGCTGTGTGGTAGAGCTTGCCGATGCGCGTTGTGATGTGATGGCTTACGCCTGCTTAGTGGCGATTATGGCACAGGGTAATGGCTACCACCGTCAATCCCAAGAGCGCCTAGAGGCCGCTGTTAAAAGCACAGGCGTGGATATTCCGGTTCTCAGCTCTGCCGGGGCTCTGGTAAACAGCATGAGCGAGTTTGGCATCAAGAAAATTTCGGTTATTACCCCTTACATGAAGCCACTGACTCAGCGTGTGGTGGAGTACATCGAACACGAGGGCATCGAGGTCAAAGACTCAATCAGTCTTGAAGTATCGGATAACCTTGAGGTTGGTTTGCTCAACCCCGAAAACTTGCTAGAACACGTGAAGCGTTTAGACCACGATGGCGTTGATGCCGTTGTGTTGTCTGCCTGCGTGCAGATGCCTTCTTTGCCTGCGATCCAGCGTGCTGAGGACATGATTGGCAAACCCGTGCTGTCCGCATCGGTGGCCACGGTATACCAGATGCTTAAAACCCTAGGTCTAGAGACCCGCGTACCCGATGCGGGCTTCTTGCTCTCTGGCAAGACCGCTATTTAAGCGCGGCTTTTGCCCCAACCCCGCTATCGGCGGGGTTTTTTTGTGCCTGCGTTAAAATACGGTTTTTAAGCCAATAGGGGGATAGGCATGGATTTGGTCAGCCTGCGGTTTTTTGTGCGCGTGGTCGAAGAAGGCACAATCAGCCAAGCGGCGCAGCGCGAGCATATTGCCGCCGCCGCGGTTAGCCGTCGTATTGCCGACCTGGAAGATCAGCTCGGCACACCCTTACTGCGGCGCACAAACAAGGGGGTACACCCAACCCAAGCCGGTATGGAACTGCTATACCGCGCACGCAGTATTTTAAATAGCGTTCAAGATTTAAAAAGTCATTTACAAGGATATTCACAGGGACAACAAGGCCATATCCATTTGTTAGCAAATATATCCGTTATTTCCCAGCATTTACCCCACATTTTAGCGGATTTTATTTCTGCACACCCCGGGGTGCAATTAAAAATCGAAGAAAAAAACAGTTTAGAAATTGTTTATGAAATAGAAAAATCACAAGCCGATATAGGAATTTACACAGCATTACCCCACGATGCCGATATTGAGAGTTATTTTTTTCGGCATGATCATCTTGGGGTGCTGGTTCCTTTAGACCATGATTTAGCTCAATTTAATCGTCTTTTTTTTGAGCAGTGTTTGGATTATGACCATATTATTTTACGAGCAGGCACCCAGCTAAATTACCAAATTACCAAAATTGCGATGGAGGCCAACCGTAGTATTCCTGTACGTGCAGAGATCGATAGTTACGAGGCCATGTGCTTGCTGGTCAACGCGGGTATGGGCATCGGTGTTTTACCCCATCAGAGCACGCAAACGTTTCAGATACCCAATACACGATTTGTTTGGCTTAATGATGCTTGGGCACAACGCGAACTCCTCATTGGTGTACGGCGAAAAAAGGAGCTTTCTCCTAGTGCAAAAATATTATTGGAGTTTTTGCAAAACAATGACACAACTTATGTGAAAAATATCTAAATATATTCCTTGACGTAGACCTAGCATTCATACTAAAGTGTTTAATCAGTAGGTTATCAAGTTCGTCGAAGTTCGTTCAATCTGTTTGCTACATAGTAAATTGCATTGCCCAATTTTGTACCTTGAAAATCTGTTCGTCGGGCGCAGTCGCTCATTTATTTTTTAGGAAGCATCTATCATGCAAACAGAATACGGCATCGTAAAATGGTTTAACAACGAAAAAGGCTTCGGCTTCATCACCCCCGAAAACGGTGGTAAAGACCTATTCGTACACCACTCTGATATTCTTGGCACCGGTTACAAGTCTTTAGACGAAAACCAGCGCGTTTCTTTTGAATCCGCTCAGGGTCAAAAAGGCCCTCAAGCCAAATCCGTACAAAAAATCTAATTTTTTGTAAAGATTAAAAAAAACCGCATGTATACCATGCGGTTTTTTTACGCCTACTCACTTTGAGCCTTATTTATCTAAGCGGTTTTGGCGTACATGCTGTTGTTTTAGAATCTCATGAATCCCTGCCATGACCCGCTCTACAGAGCCGGCATGCTTTTGTACCCAATGTAAGCCTGCATCGGCCATACGTTGGCGCTGCGTACTGTCCTCAAGAAGCTGCATTGCCGTTTTTAATGCTATCTCAGCATTTTGCACACGCAAGGCCGCACCTTCTTTAAGGGCATCATCTACAGCTTGCTCAAAATTACGTGTATGCGGCCCTACAATTACTGGCACGCCCAGCGCACAAGCTTCGATAAAATTCTGCCCACCCAGTGGAGCAAAACTACCACCAATGATCGCCACCTGCGCTTGTGCATAGTACCAAGGCATCTCCCCCAGCGAATCGCCTAAAAGCACATCGGCTTCTTTACAGCACGCTAAAGAACGGCTAGTGCAATCACCGCTCTGTACCAATTGCGAGCGCCGCACCACATTCCAGCCCTCGGCTTCTAATAAAATTGCTGCGGACTCAAAGCGTTGAGGATGACGTGGAATCAAATAAAACAGGGTGCGCTCGCGGGCGTCTAGATCCATTTGGTGCTCGCGCCGAATATAACGACGCATAGCATCAATAAACATTTGGTCCTCGCCCTCGCGGGTGCTGGCAATCACGACAATTTTGCGCCCTAAACGATCTGCAAACTGCTTACCACGCTCTACCTGATCCGTAGCAAGTTGCACATCAAATTTAAAATTGCCTGATACCCGTACCCCTTTAGCACCAGCGCGCTCTAATCGCTGTGCATCTTGAAAGGTTTGAGCATAAATGGCGGCAAATCGCGCATAAGCGTTACGCATAAGTGCCCCCATGCGTAATGATTTACGCAATGAGCGAGCCGAAAAACGCGCACTAACTAAAAACACAGGGATATCAGCGCGAATCGCCTGATACAGCAAATTGGGCCAAACCTCACGCTCAATCACCACCACAAGCTGAGGCTGATAAAAAGCGTAAAACCGCTTGGCAGCACCGGGGAAATCATAAGGCAACCACTGTTGTATTAGCTGCCCGTTTGCGATGGCGGCATTAAATGCCCGCTGCCCCTCGGCATAACCGGTATAAGTCAGATGGGTTAACAAAATCGTATGCCCTTCGGAAAGTAGGGCTTGTACTAGTGGCTGAGCCGCCCGCATTTCGCCTAAACTGACAGCATGCACCATGATTAGCCCCGCCTGTTTAGGGCGTGCTGTCTTGCCATAATACCCAAAACGTAATGGGCTAAAAACCTGCCATCGGCCGCCGGATTTACGCGCACGCACATACATCCACCCCAATAAAAAGGGTGAAACCAGCCGCAATAACAACGTGTAAATAAAACGATTCAAACGTATCCAACCTTTAACCTTGAATGCTTATTGTACCGTTAACCGCGACTTAAGGCTTGCTGCACTGCACTAAGCACAAGTTCAGCGCTAGGCTCTTGACCTCTGTCGCCTAAACTGGCAGTGTAAGCACGACTCACCAGTGGCGTGCGCACAGGGGTGGATGCTTTATAAATCCCTATGGTTGGGCGCTCTAATGCCGCTGACAAATGGGTTAATCCACTATCTAAGCCCACCATTACCGTCGCCTTGGCTAGCGCATGGGCCACATCCGTTAAACCCATACGCGGCAAAACCTCAGCATTGTGACGTCCTACAATCAATTGTTGTGCGCGCTGTGCTTCTGCTGGGCTACCTGCTAATAAACGTAAACCCAACCCTTGGTTTTGCAAATAATCAAAAACTTTATGCCAACTGGCTTCGGGCCAGAGCTTATCGTCACGACTCGCCGATGGCATAATCAAAGCAACGGGTTCAATCTCTACCGCAGTGGTAATAGCTTGTAGCCCATAGTCCGGCTCCCCTTGGTAGCTATAATCTAAGGCTAACGATGCCAGTAAACGCTGGCGCGTAATGGCCGGCTGCCAAAACTCGACCCGATGTTTTTTCTGAAAAAACAACGAAGCTAGCGGTTCGCGCGCGGATTTCCAATCCAAGCCATGTTTTTGTCCATAGGCTAAACGGGTGATCCATACTGTTTTTAATAGTGCCTGCATATCTAACACAATGTCGTAGCGGGTTTGACGCAAGCGCTGTTTAAAAGCAGCCCGCTCAGCGCGTGATGTGGCCGACCACCAGTTTTTACGCCAACGGCGGTGCGCGACCGGAATCACCTCGTGGATGGCTGGGTGCCATTGTGGGATTTCGGTAAAAGACTCTTCGACTACCCAGTCAATCTGAGCATCGGGGTAATGCGTGGCAATATCGCTCATCGCCGGCAACATATGCACCAAATCCCCCAATGATGAGGTGCGCACAATTAAGATTTTTTTACTCATAGCGTCGATTATAGTGGGTACAACAACTAACAGCTTTTATTATCAAGCGCTATAGTAACTGATAGTTAGGTGACATCCCCATCATTTCCAATTGATTTACGCCAACAGCGGCGAAGTGTTCGTGTTTTTACACGCGTATTCTTCCCTGCACCGAGGGAATTTTTATGATTGATTTCAAACAGATTGAAGCTTTTGTTTGGGTGGCCGAGTTAGGAGGCTTTAGTGCCGCAGCCGAAAAACTAAACACCACGCAACCATCGATTTCTCAACGTATTGCCAGCTTTGAGCGGCAGGTTTCAACACGGGTTTTTGACCGTAGTGCGCGCGGTATTAAGCTCACAGAAAAAGGTCAGGAATTACTTTCACACGCTCAGCGTATGTTAGAGCTACGTAACGAAATGCTGCGTGTCGCTCAAAGCCCCAACGTGATTCGTGGCACTTTTCATTTAGGGGTGGCAGAAACCTTAGTACATACGTGGCTACATATTTTGATTGAGCAACTACATACCCAATACCCTGCTCTCATTATTGAAATTCACGTGGATACCAGTCAAGTATTACGGGAAAAGCTCCTGAATTATCAGTTAGATTTAGCTTTTTTTGTGGGAAATGATACGGATAAAAAAACCGAATACCTTCCCATCGGTGAGTACCCTTTAGTCTGGGTTGCCAGCCCTACATTACGCTTACATGGGCGTACAGTAAGTGTTGCGGAACTAGGGGTTTACCCTGTTATTACGTATCCGGTAGGCAGCTTACCTTATCGTGCTGTTGATCAACTTTTACACGAAGCCAAGGTGGAATCTCCGCGTATTTATGGCAGTGCTTCGCTGAGTACAATTTTACATATGACCTCACGCGGCATGGGGCCTAGCGTGCTAGCAGAGGAACTGGCAAAACCGCTACTTTCCCAAGGAAAACTGCGTCGTTTGAAAGTAGAAAAGCCGCTTCCGTCTTTGGCTTTTTATGCCCATTGGCTGGACTCCCCTGACAGCCATGCTGCGCGTACTGTCGCTCGTTTAGCACAATCCATTTCTGAGCAGTACCCAGCCCATGTATAAGAATAATTTATAGATATGCATCTAAACATACAATTGGACAGTTTCCAAACAATAAGGTGCAATCGAAAATGAAACAAACTTATACCTACTGTGAGCTTAATTTCAGGAGACCCTTTATGAAACGTCTGTTAGCCGCGTCTTTTCTAGGCTTGGCCGCTGTATCAGCTCAAGCCCAAGAGGTAGTCACCGATCTACCTAAAACCAAACTAACCGTTGTCGGTGGCTTAAGTAATCTCACCGCCTATCAAAATGGCGAGCATCCTTTTTGGTCTAAAACCATCCCTGAGCTATCGGATGGCAAAATCACGGTAGACATCAAAGGCTACAACGAGATGGGCTTAAAAGGACCAGAGGTATTACGCTTGGTCAGCCAAGGCGTAATCCCTATTGGTAGCGCTACATTAGCCTATTTTGCTACGGATAACCCCATCAACGAGGCCATTGACTTGGCAGGTTTAGCGCCTGATATTCAAACCGCACGTGAAATCACTGATGCGTTTTTACCCGCTTACGAAAAGCACTATGATGGCATCAACACCAAACTGTTGGGGATTTCTACTTATCCAGCCCAAGTCTTGTTCTGCAAAGGCAGCTTTGCAGGCCTAAGTGACTTGAAAGGGAAAAAAGTACGCACAAGCAGCCGCACCCAAGCAGAATTTGTACAAGCATTTGGTGGCAGCAGCGTAACCATTCCTTTCGGTGAGGTCGTACCTGCTCTACAAAATGGTGTGGTGGACTGCGCGATTACCGGCTCACTCTCTGGCTATTCCGCCAAATGGTACGAAGTCAGCGACCACCTGTATGCGTTGCCTATTAACTGGAACCAACAATTAATTGTGGCGAACAAAGCTTTTTGGAATAAGCTCGACCCCAAAGTGCAGCAGTTCTTAGAAACCAATGTTAAAACCCTTGTTGATGACATTTGGGCCGCTGCCGCCACGGAAACCCAACAGGGTTACGACTGCAACACCGGTGCCGAGGCATGTACGCTTGAGCCTAAAGGCAACATGAAACTAGTTGAGCCTTCGGCAGAAGACCAAAAGCTGCTCAAAGACGTCATGGATAAAACCGTGATTCCAGGTTGGGCCAAACGCTGTTCGGCCGACTGTGTGGATAGCTTTAACCAGTACATTGGCCCAGTGTTGGGTTTAAAAGCTAGCAAATAATTTGTTTTCTTTTTGGTTTAGCTGCTCCTCCCGCAGCCATAAACCAAGGGCGTTTGATGTCACACAGGGTCAAACGCCCTCTTTTTCTATCAGGTGTGACCGATGACAACTTCTACTCCCACTTCTTTGTTGGGGCGACTGCTCAATGGTGCGACCACGCTTTCACGCATAGCGATCTGGATCGCCGGCGGTTTGACCTTGCTAAGCGCCATCTACATTACGCTGGATGTGCTTAGCCGTAAGTTTCTCAACTCCCCCCTTGGCGGATCGGACGAGCTGTCCGGCTATGCTTTTGCGATTAGTGTGTCCTGGGCGTTGTCATTTGCCACACTGGATCGCGCCAATATCCGTATTGATGCTATCTATCAGCATTTGCCAGTGCGTATTGCAGCCTTTTTAGACTGGGTTGCTTTAGTCGCTTTGGCCGTATTTATTGTGTATTTAACCCGTTATGCCGCCGAAGTCGCGGGCATGTCATGGGAAAGCCAGTCCACCGCAAACACCATACTGGGTACACCACTCTGGATCCCGCAGACCTTGTGGGCAGCTGGGCTTGTGTGGCTCTGTGTGGTGCTGGCATTGATGTTAATCCGTGCTTCTCTAGCCTTAGTTACGGGCAACCTGACCGAGGTCCAACGTATTTGCGGTATTCGTACCACCAAAGAAGAAGCCAGCGCCGAGGCCGAATCCGGTAAGCGTTTAGTGCAAATGGAGCAACAATCATGATCGCTACCGCTTTAACTCTGTTGTTAATTTTAATCGGGGTCAGTATCCCCGTTGGGGCGGCTCTGGGTGTGCTAGGGCTGATTTTAGACCCGCTGTATTCTTTTTTGCCGCTAAGCCGTGCTATGGGCGAAGTCGCCTGGGGAACCAGTAATGAGTTTTTATTGGTTGCTGTGCCGCTCTTTATTATGCTTGGCGAAATTCTCTTGCGTTCTGGTCTGGCGGAGCGCATGTATAACGCCATGAGCTTATGGTTATCATGGTTACCCGGCGGTTTAATGCACGCTAATATTGGCGCCAGCGCTCTTTTTGCCGCAACATCGGGTTCCAGTGTGGCGACCGCGGCCACGGTCGGTACGGTGGCTTTGCCGCAAATTAAAAAACAAAACTACCACGAACCGCTATTTTTAGGCAGTTTAGCTGCTGGCGGCACGCTCGGGATCTTAATTCCCCCGTCGATTAACTTGGTGATTTACGGGGTGTTGACTAATACCTCAGTACCTAAGCTCTATTTAGCCGGCATTTTGCCTGGTTTGGGCATGGCATTGCTGTTTATTTTAGTGATTGCGTTAGCCTGTATCGTCAAACCCGCATGGGGGGGCAAAAAAGTCCAAGCCCCTTGGCGCGCACGCTTTGCAAGCCTGGTGCATTTGCTTCCTCCTTTGGCGATTTTCTTCTTAGTTGTGGGCTCTATTTATGCCGGTGTCGCCACCCCTACCGAAGCGGCAGCCTTGGGTGTGATCGGGGCGTTAATTTTAGCGGCATTTAGTCGTCGCCTAAGCTGGAAAATGCTCAAAGAAACCTTTGAAGGCACCATGAAATCCACTGCCATGATCATGTTGATCGTTATTGGTGCCGCATTTTTAAACTTTATCATGTCTGGCATTGGACTCACCAATGCCATCACAAGCGCGATCACTGGTTTAGGGGTGTCACCCACATTGATGTTGCTTGTCCTTGTGGTGTTTTATCTGGTGCTGGGGTGTTTTATGGAAACCCTCTCTATGATGATCACCACCATTCCTATTGTTGCGCCCGTTATGATGGCTTTGGGTTTTGATCCCGTATGGCTGGGTATTGTAATCATTGTCTTGGTTGAAGTCGCACTGATTACGCCCCCAGTTGGATTAAACCTGTTTGTGGTACAAAGCTTACGTCCCGCAGGCAGCATGAATGACGTCATGATAGGTAGTTTGCCATTTGTGCTGATGTTATTGGGCATGGTGTTTTTATTAGCCGTTTTCCCAGATATCGCGCTCTGGCTTCCCCGTGTCTTTGGTTAAGGTTGGTGTGTTATGCAGTTACAGTTTGAGCTTTTAGCAGCGGATGGTCGTATCGAATCCATCCAGATTGGTGTGGACTATTGTATTGTAGCGGGCTGGGCGGGGCGCGATCGTGCAGCCATTGAACATCATATTTTAGAGCTTGCCGAATTGGGTGTGCCACGCCCTAGCGATGTGCCTTTGTACTATCGCATTGCGACCAATCAGCTCGTACAAAGCGAACGGGTGCAAGTTGTAGGTCCACACAGCTCTGGTGAAGCCGAGGTATTGGTTTTTCAGCACAACGGTGAGCTTTGTGTGGGCTTGGCCTCTGACCACACTGACCGTGCCTTAGAAGCACACAGTGTGGCCTTATCCAAGCAGGTCTGCGTTAAGCCCGTGGCCACGACGGCATGGCGTTTTAGCGACGTGGCCGCGCATTGGGATGAGCTGATTCTACGCGCCTGGATCACCGAAGATGGCCAAGAGGTTGCCTATCAAGATGGGGCGGTGGCTAGCTTATTGCACCCGCTAGACTTGATAAAAAAACACTTCCAACAAGACCAATTACCAGAAAAAACGGTGATGACTTGCGGTACAGTAGCAACCATAGGAACCATTCGTCCCGCAAGCCAGTTTACGATGGAGTTATTCGACCCCCGTTTAAACCGTCGTATCCGCCATACGTACGAGATTGAGTTCCTCCCCGAAATCGCTTAATCATTTTTATTTATAGGGATACCATTATGTCTAAGTTTGCCCGTATTCGCGAGCTACAGCGTGCTTTAGATGCTGGAGAAACCACCGCCTTGGCTTTAACTGAGCAAGCGCTGGCGCGTATCGCTGATCCTAACGGCGAAGGCGCGACGACATTTATTTCCGTTTATGCCGAGCAGGCCCGCGCAGCCGCTCGTGCCTCTGACACGCTTCGTGCCGCCGGTCTGGCTCGCTCTGCTCTTGAAGGTATCCCTATTTCTATTAAAGACTTATTTGATTACAAAGGGGATGTTACACGCGGCGCATCGGCCTTATTAAAGGATGCACCCGCCGCCACAGAAAATGCTACCTTAGTGCAGCGCCTAATCAATGCGGGCGCCATTATTGTGGGGCGTACCAATATGACCGAATTTGCTTTTTCCGGTTTGGGTATTAACCCCCACTATGGCACACCACGCTCTCCTTGGGATCGAGCAACAGGTCGCATTCCTGGGGGCTCGTCATCGGGTGCAGGTGTATCGGTTGCTGATGGCATGGCAGTAGCCGCCATTGGTACAGACACCGGTGGCTCCATTCGTATTCCTTCGGCTTTTTGTGGGATTACCGGTTTCAAACCCACTGCGGATCGGATCCCCTCCGAGGGCGTGATGCCGTTGTCGCACTCTCTGGACTCCAGTGGTCCGTTGGGCTTGTCTGTAGAGTGTTGTGCTTTGGTCGATGCCGTCCTAAGCGGTGAGCCCGAACCCTCGCTTGAAGCCATTCCCGCTCAGCAGCTGCGTTTGCTGATGCCTACCAACTATGTGTTTGGACGTGCCGATGAAACGGTGCTTGCAGCGTTTCAGCACGCCGTAGCGCAGCTTAAAGCCCAAGGGGTACACGTTGACGAGGTGGAAATCCCCGAACTGGATGAGCTGCCTTATATCAATCGTTTAGGGGGCTTTGTGTGTGCAGAGGCCTGGTTCTATCACAAAGACCACATAGCTAACCACGAAGCCGCCTATGATCCGCGCGTGGCATCTCGTATTTTACGCGGCAAAGAACAAAGTGCCGCCGATTACATCGAATTACAAAATGCGCGCATGGACTGGATTGCTCGCATGGAAGCACGCTTAGCGCCCTATGATGCTTTGATTTTACCTACCACCCCCATTGTGCCCCCAACACTGGCTGAGCTAGAGGACGAGGAAGCCTATTTCCGTATCAATGGGACGATATTGCGTAATCCTGCTATTATCAATTTTTTAAATGGATGCGCGCTCTCAATCCCTTGCCAACCAGCTCAAAGCGCGCCTGTTGGCTTTATGGTCGCCGCGCCCGCTTATCATGACCTGCATCTACTTAATGTGGGTTTAACCATCGAATCAATTTTACTTTCTTAGCGTTTATGACACCTCAGCGCCCTATTTTCGGTATTATTTTATTAATTTTATCAACCTGGGCGCTGTCCTCTCTGGATGCCAGTGGCAAATGGATCATGGCCGCCGGACTGCCTTTATTGGTGATGTGCTGGGCGCGCTATATGATCCATTTGCTTTTAGTGCTTGGGATTATTTTACCTACAAAAGGCATCAAAATCCTTAAGGCTAAGCGTCCTAAAGACCAAATCCTACGTGGCTTAATTATGCTGTTTGCCACGCTGTCCTTTTTTTCTGCTCTGCGTTATCTACCCCAGGCCGAAGCCACGGCAATTAATTTTTTAGCCCCACTGCTTGTGCTCTCTGTGGCACCATGGGTACTCAAAGAGCCCCCGCGTATTTCACGCTGGATCGCCGCCGCAGTTGGTTTTTTGGGGGTGATGCTAATCATTCGCCCCAGCTCTGGTTTACACCCATTAGGGGTGGTGTTTGGTTTAATTACCGCTGTACTTTTTGCGACCCAATATATTGTGACGCGACGCGTGGCCGTTGATGATGCCATGACCACACTCATTTGGAGTGGCTTAGTAGGTACGGTGTTAACCACCCTGCTGATGCCTTTTATTTTGCCCGAGGTATGGCCGATTTTTAGCACCTTTGATACGCCACACTGGTTTGCGCTCGCCGCTACTGGGGTGTTTGGTGCCCTCGGTCATTTATTACAAATACAAGCCTACCAACGCGCACCGGCCTCAGTGCTGGCCCCTTTTGTGTATTTACAGATTATCAGCGCGGCGGGGCTAGGCTGGCTACTGTGGGGACAGTTTCCCGACGCGCTAAGCTGGGTAGGAATTGGTATCGTGTGTGGCAGTGGCGCCGTAATCGCTGTGTGGGAATGGCGCCAGCAGCAAAAAGCTAAGCTGGCAGCTGCCAGCCCTGCACAAAGCTAGCCACGGGTTGGCGCCGACTGCCTGCCCGTTGTAGCTCGGTTAAACGTAAAATACCATCTGCCGTCGCAATATCAATACCTTGTGCCGAGACTGCGACCACCGAACCAGGCGTAGCCGTGGTTGGCTGATCAATAGCCTGCGCCTGCCAGACCTTAATCGGCTGCTCTAGCCCCGGCAACATCATGGTGCAACTTGGTACAGGGTTAAATGCCCGCACCCGTCGCGCTAACACCGCCGCAGGCTGGGTAAAATCCAAGGGGGATTCGGATTTATGGAGCTTTTCCGCATAGGTCACACCATCAGCTGGCTGTGGTGTGGGCGTGAGCTGTGGTAACTGTGCCAAGGCTTCAACAATTGCGTCGGCACCTAACTGAGCCAATTCGTCATGCAGGCTTGCTCCCGTGTGATCCTCTTGGATAGCGAGCTTTCGCACGAGCAACATATCTCCCGTATCTAGGCCTGCATCCATTTGCATAATCGTAATACCGGTTTCTGCATCTCCGGCGTCAATCGCACGCTGAATAGGTGCAGCACCACGCCAACGCGGTAATAAACTGGCATGAATATTTAAGCAACCGTATTTGGGTAAATCCAAGGCCCACTGTGGCAAAATCAACCCGTAGGCGGCCACCACCATGACATCCGGCGCAATGGCTTGCAGTTGCTGCTGCACCGCCTGTGCTTCGTCAGGGTGTTTACCGTCTAAACGAAGACTTAATGGCTGTGCCACGGGGATGCCCGCATCCAGCGCGGCCTGTTTTACCGGCGATGGACGTAATTTCATGCCACGCCCAGAGGGGCGATCGGGTTGGGTTAAAACCAAAGGAACCTGATGGCCTGCCACTAAAATCGCTTCCAGCGCCAATCGAGCAAAATCTGGCGTACCTGCAAAAACCACCTTTAGCGTCATACCATTACCTTTTCTGCGGCTTTTTTGGCTTCGCGCTGTTGTTTACGGATACGTGTCAAAATGCGATTTTGTTTTAATAACGATAAGTGTTCTACAAACACTTTGCCGTCCAAATGATCCAGCTCGTGCTGCACGCACACAGCGAGTAAACCGTCCGCATGAAATTCAAATGTTTCACCCTTTTCGTTTAAGGCTTTAACTTTGATTTCGGCAGCACGCTCGACTTTGTCATAAATGCCCGATACCGATAAGCAGCCCTCTTCGTAGACCTGCTTCTCATCGCTGTACCATGTGATTTCGGGGTTAATTAATACCAACAGATCATCGCCATTTTCCGAGACATCAATGACCACCACCCGTTCGTGCACGTCTACCTGAGTGGCTGCCAAACCCACACCAGGAGCGTCGTACATGGTTTCAGCCATGTCTTTAACTAATTGACGAATACGATCATCCACCTTTTCTACGGGTTTAGCTACCGTGTGTAAGCGTTCGTCAGGATATTGAAGTATAGGTAATAGAGCCATAATTACAGTCTTAAAAATCGATTGCTTTTATTTTAATACAAGGCTTTTTAAATAAAGCACTAAATCTTATAGGGGTATGCAGGAGCGTAGTTATCACTACGTAATTTATCTTATAGTTTAACGCGCTTATTGCTTCTACAATATCAGCATGAATACAACCACTGCCTCGGATCACGAACGTTATGCTTGGATACGTCTGTCCCTAGAGCCCAATCTGGGGGCAGATGCGGCTCGCTTGTTGCTGGCCAATTTTGGTTTGCCACACCAGATTTATGA
>NZ_JASLIX010000109.1:0-13709 GCF_030152715.1 Paenalcaligenes sp. | reverse complement strand
GCTAGATCACGCTGGGCTAAGTTTGCTAGCATGGGGCGAACACCCAAACAGCCCACCTCTTCATCATAAGAAAAAGCCAAATGCACCGGCCATCGCAACGAGCTCTGTTTCAAATCGGGCACTGCTGCAAGCACACACGCGATAAAGCCTTTCATATCGGCGGTGCCCCGCCCATAGAGCTTACCATCCTGCTCTGTCAGCGCAAAAGCAGGCACAGTCCACTGCTGCCCATCCACAGGCACCACATCGGTATGACCGGACAAAATAATACCGCCTTGATCCTCGGGACCTATCGTGGCAAACAAACTGGCTTTGGTCTTTTCTTCATTATAAAAAAGTTCGCTCTCTACCCCATACGTTGCCAAATAATCACGTATAAACGCAATTAAAGCTAAATTAGAATCTCGGCTAACAGTAGGAAAAGCAATAAGCCGCGCTAATATATCGCGGCTAGTCAGCCTATTCATCTCCGGGTACTCCGTAACTGGGGGCTGCCGTAGGATTTAAAGCGCGTGTTAAATAATCCTGCATCTGGGGTTTATAGGCCTTCCATAACTGAGCTAACTGCTCAATAGGTTGCACATCCGCCCAGTCCACACGCAAGTCCACCATTGGCCAAGACTCGTTGCCTGCTATTTTTAATGCGGCGGAATGCACCGGTCCCGCTTCGCCGCCCGCCGCCAAACCGGCTTGCAACGCCTCTAGTAACCGGTCGCCTAAAAGCCCGGTTGATTTTTCAAAGGCGTGTACCATTACCTCTATTACCGCATGGCTCGCTAGCATATTGCCTGCCGCCACACACTGGTCCCCTTCTACTGCATGATAAATACCTAAGGCCTTATCCCCACTATGCACAGCGGTTTTGCCTTGGCCATCAACAACAGTTACCTGTCGATAAGCATTCCACTGATCGGTAAGTAAGGCTTTTTCCAGCGCTTGCGCAGCTGTTAGCGCCTCTTTCTCTAAGAGATCCAGTGTTTGTTGACCCAGTGCTGGCAGCGTGACATTTTGTGTAGCAACCACGCCCACGCCAGCACGCACCCACGGGCATCGAGCCCCTACAGCAATACTGGAAGAACTAATAGCAACCCCAAGCTGACCGGTTTTTTCACAGCGCCCAACAACTGAAAATGTCATCTCTATTCCTTTTTTATTTTGTATCCCAACCTTCAGGAATCACCGCAATTACATCAATCTCCATTAACCACTCTGGCTGACCGAGAGCAGTAACAACCAGACCAGTGGAAATGGGATAAACCCCCTTTAGCCATTTGCCTACCACTTGGTAAACCGGCTCCCGATAACGCGGATCAATTAAATACGTTGTGGTTTTAACAATATGCGACAAGTCACTACCCGCTTCTTCTAAAAGCTGCTTGACGTTTTTCATGGCTTGCTCGGCCTGCGCAGCAGCATCCCCCAGTCCTACTAGGTTGCCATCAAAATCCGTCCCCACCTGACCCCGTACATAAACGGTATTTCCAGCTCGTACGGCCTGACACAAATCATTATTTAATGACTGATTTGGATAGGTATCTTTGGTGTTGAACATTCGAATACGTGTATGCGTAACCATATTTTCCTCCTTTATTCTAAAAATCAAAAACTAGGGCTAGTGACAAGCTCTTTATTTTGTGTGCTGGTTTCATAAAACTCATACTTACGGCGAATCGCAATCTGGTCAGCAACGTGCTTGGCATCATGCCAAACCCCCCATATAAATGATGAGCCCCGACGAGATAACCAAGGTAACCCCAAGAAATACACATCCGGTTCAATCGAGACCCCACGTTGGTGTACCGGACGCCCTTTTTCATCAAAAGCATCCACTTCTAACCAGCGGTAATCCACCGCATAACCAGTCGCCCAAATAATGCTCGTAATCCCCGCTTCCTGCATATCTAACGCTAAAATCGGGTTTTTCATGCATTCAGGATCAGGCAAAATATGACGCGCTTCCGGCTCTTCGGGTAAATCCAAGCCATTACGCTCTACGTATTCATCCGCTGCATCCAATAGCGCTAAATAATTCGCATCACCATTATTGATATTGGTCACAAGATCCGCATGGAAATGCACTTTTTCCCCTTCAAAAGACTTTGTGACGCCAACTAAATTCATGCCTTTGGCTGCTAGCTGACGAAAATCAATGGTATAGCCGCCGTGTGCTCCACTCACAGCAATAGTTACATGCTCCTTACCAGGTTCGGCAGCGGGCATATCCCATAATCCCAACACGCCTAACCACCAGCAAAAATCACGATTGCGATAGCTGCGAGGAGGACGATCATGAGGACCAACAGAGAGATAGACCTTTTTTCCTGCGCTTAACAGTTCCTCAGCAATTTGAACGCCAGAAGAGCCAGCCCCCACCACCAACACCGCACCCTCAGGTAACTGATTAGGATTTTTATAATCAGCAGAATGAATCTGCATTAAACGGTCATTTTCTGGTGCAATTGCAGGAATCACTGGCGTTTGAAAAGGTCCTGTCGCCACAATAAGACGATTTGCTTCAATCGTGCCTTGAGAGGTCTCTACAGTAAACCCTTGACGCCCCTCATTACGCACGGCGCGCTTCACCTCTACCCCTGTACGAATAGGCGCTTCAATTTTTTGGGCGTATTTCTCGAAATAGTCGGCCACATCATCTTTCGCGACAAAACCATCTGGTCCCACCGTATCAAACGCTAGACCTGGAAAACGGTCGTGCCAAGCTGGACCGTTCGCCACCAACGAGTCCCAACGCCCCGTACGCCAACGCTCTGCAATACGATCGCGCTCTAAAACCAAATGCGGGATGCCATGGTGGCGTAAATGTTCACTTGCCGCAATCCCTGCTTGACCAGCACCAATGACCAAGGTGTCAATAAACTCTTTTTTCATTTGCTCTACCTTATAATATTTTTTTCATCTGTATTTCTAAATAAAAAAGCATCCTATTAAAAATACATTTATAATCTGGCTGCTCTTTTAAAAGCAGCCAAAATAATTAAAAATCAGCTTTTAGCTTATAGGATGAATTTTCCTGCCCTTGGGTAAAAACACTAACTACAACAACCGTCAAGCAGTTTAAAGCTAGAGCCATTAACCCTATATTTACAGAGTAAAAACTAAAATCCGTAAAATACATTAAGAAAACAGCTGCAATACCAACAATTAAACCCAATAGAACGCCGGATGCAGTTGCACGCTTAAAGAATAATATAGCGAGTAGACCGGGTAACATTTGACCAAACCCAGCATAAGCTGTATTCATTAAGTTAAGCATTAGGCTAGGCAAAGCAACTGTCAGCACCATTGAAATAATCAAATAAACCAGTATCACGATTTGCGATAAACGTTTCTGCGACTCAAAAGGAACATTACTTACAATATTTCTAGTAAATATTCCACCCACAGATAGTGAAATAACTGATATTAAAATCAAACCTGACAAAGCGGCACCAGCGGCAATAAATCCAATAGACCATTCTGGAAGCACATCAATCGCAGTAGCAATAAATGCATGATTTGGACTCTTTAAGTCAGGAATAGCAATCATTGCGTAATATGCAGCAGCAATTAAAAAAGGGAACATCAACATATAAAGTGGCATAAATCGCTTAGCACGCTTAATCCCACCTTCAGACTTGCTTGTAAAAAGAATAGTGATCATAAACGGCAAACAATAAAATGCCATGGATTGAAAAATAATCGTTGATAATGAGAAAACCACCTCATCCTGATTCGCATAGGCAATCGATGCACCTTGATCTCTTGCAGCCGCAAACAATGGCTCTACCCCACCGAGTTTATGAAAAGCAGCCCAGCCCACACTAACGATGGCACCAAAAAGTAAAATATCTTTTAGAACAGCAATCATTGCGGGAGCTTTAACGCCCGAAATTGAGATATAAACAAAAGCAATCGTGCCTGCAATAATTACAGCTAAGATAGGATCAATCTCATAGCCCAATGCATTTAATGCAACGATCAACCCTTGAAACTGCATCTGCGCCCAAGGCACTAAAAAAACCAAATAACATACCGCCACAACCAGCTCTAGTTTTCTACTAGAAAAATGACTTTTAAATAAGTCAGGAGCCGTCATCGCATCATAGGTTTTTCCAGCACGCCAGATTTTAGGTGCTAAAAAATAACCAACTGGATAAATAAGCAAAAGGAAAGCCATGAACCAAATACCATAATTCACACCTTTTGCATAAATACTCCCTGGAAGTCCAATAACAGTGGCTACGCTGTAAATCTCACCAACTGCCAGAAAGAAAAGAATGATGACACCAAACGAACGACCGCCAACTAAAAAATCAGCTACATCCCCTTTTTTTGCATTTCTATTGACATAAAGCGCCAACAATAAAGAAAAGGCAATAATAGAAACAAATATAAAAGCTGCCATTTTTATCCCCTACCAAATAGTTATTCTTCTTCATAATCCGGCTTATCTATCATCCAAGCCACAGATATGCATATTGAAGTTAGTATGAACCAAAGGAAAACCCAAAAATAAAGTGGTGGGAATCCAAAAATAAAATCCGTACTAAACCTAAAATAATAAATACCAAAAAACACAAACGCGTAAGGGATAACTAATCCTATAAGTAAGCTCAAAAAGCGTCTGCTCATGATGTCTCCTCTCCTTTTTACGATGACCTATGCTACCGCAAGGATCGTCAAAGCTTTAAACATAAAAATACTGATCGAGCTATAGGAAAAATATTGTTAATCACTGCAAGTTGGCATAGGATAAGGCTTATACTCGGTTTTACAGTAGCCGTATTTTTTTGATGACTCAGGGAAAATCCTAGGTACGATGGCCTTTTATACACTTAGACAACTTCATTATTTTGTGACTACGGTCAAGATGGGCAGCGTGGCAGGCGCAGCACGTCATCTGCATATTTCACAGCCCTCTATTTCGGCAGCAATTAAAAGCCTAGAGGATCATTTCAATGTAAAGCTCTTAATTCGCCACCATGCTCAAGGTGTCACCTTAACGCCCGTAGGCGAACGCTTTTATCACAGAGCTGAAGATCTATTACGCGCTTCTTATGAGTTTGAACAAAATGCTTTAGCGGAAAATGATATTGTGACTGGCGAAGTCGATATTGGTTGTTTTGAAACGGTCGCTCCGCTTTATTTACCGCAACTTATCGCCGAATTTAAAACGCTCTACCCAGGGCTAACTATTCGAGTACGTGATGGCGAGCAGCAAGAACTGGTCCAGGGGCTACAGGCAGGGAGCTTTGATTGTATTTTTGTCTATAACCACGAGCTAGATAGTACTTTTTTGGTCGAGCCCTTAATGCCGCCATCGCCTCCGTATGTGTTGCTCCCAGAGAGCCACAACTTAGCTAAAGAGCAAACCTTATCTCTACGCCAGCTTTATAAAGAGCCCATGATCCTTTTAGACGTACAGCCAAGTAGAACGTATTTTGTTAGTCTGTTTCACCAGCTGGGCCTTACTCCAACCATTTTATTCGGCTCCCCCTCTATAGAAATGGTCCGAGGGATGGTAGCCCAAGGCTTTGGCTTTTCTGTATTAGTGACTCGTCCGCAGCACCCTTATACCTACGATGGCAAACGTGTCGTCTGTATTCCAATTTCGGATAAGGTCACCCCTTCTGGGCTGGCTTACGCGCGCCTAAAACAAACCCCGCTCACTAAACCTGCTCAAATCTTTGTCAATTTCTGTCGGGAACGCTTATCCAGTCTGGCCAATAAGCCATCGGTCACCACTACAACGCGGTAATGCCTATCCGCACAAAAAAACCCGCCTGTTATCAAACAAGCGGGTTTTAAAATAACGATTACGTTTTATTCTTTTTTACTTCGCATTTGGGTCTTTAGTAAAACGCAAGTAAGGCAGTTTGATATCAATATCGCCAAATTTTTCTTTTGCTTGCTCATCATTTAAGCTCAAGCCCACAATCACATCCTGACCAGGCTGCCAATCCGCGGGCGTCGCAATAGGTACACCATCCGTCGCTTGCACCGCATCCAAAGCACGTAAAATCTCAGCAAAGTTACGCCCTACGGACATAGGATACGACATAGTTAAGCGGATCTTTTTATCAGGCCCAATAATAAATACGGTACGCACAGTCGCACTATCGGCGGGAGTGCGACCATCGGGTAGGTAAGCTTCAGCAGGAAGCATGTTGTAGAGCTTCGCTACTTGTAAAGACGTATCATCAATAATGGGGAAGTTTGCTGGCACCCCTGCAAACGCCTCAATATCGCGAATCCATTTTTTATGGTCTTCCACATCATCCACAGAAACGCCCATAACTTTGGTATTACGCTTTTCAAACTCAGGGGCTAAACGAGCCACCGCACCGAATTCAGTGGTACATACGGGCGTGAAATCTTTGGGGTGAGAAAATAAAATAGCGTAGCTATCTCCCATCCAATCGTGCAGGGTAATTTCACCCGCGGTCGAGTCCGTTGTAAAGTTTGGTGCAACATCATTGATACGTAATGACATGATCATCCCCTTTAGTGTGAGTTAAATAAAACGTCATTTTCATAGCACTATTTTCATGCTACCACACTCTATGCGCTTTGCTTGATCTGTCTAGTTATATGTATTTAACCAAAGGTTTCAAATCTTACGTGGCGCTGCCGTTTTACTGTCCTTGCCTTGCCTAAACCCGCTTTCTACCACTACTATCAGTTTTTACGTTAGAAAATATGACAAAAGGAGTATATTCATGAAAATCAAACGCTGGCTTGCCTTTGGTGCCGCCTGTTTTGCTCTGAGCGCCACCACCGCCTTTGCGCAAGAAAAGCGCGAGTTCTCGGTTTCCACCGTTTTATCAGATGCTTTTCCTTGGGGGCAAGCCGCTGAGAAATGGGCCGAATTAGTCAAAGAGCGTTCTGATGGTCGCATCACTCTAAAAATCTACCCTAACGCCCAGCTCGTCTCAGGTGATCAGACCCGTGAATTTTCTGCTATGCGCAGTGGCCTAATTGATATGGCTGTTGGCTCTACCATCAACTGGTCTACCCAAGTTCCCGAGGTCAACCTGTTCTCTTTACCCTTTTTAATGCCTGATAATGCAGCTGTTGACGCCATTACTCAGGGTGAAGCTGGTAAAATGGTCTTTGATGCTATCGAAAAACGTGGTGTAATGCCATTAGCATGGGGCGAAAACGGTTTTCGTGAAATCTCCAACTCCAAGCAGGCGATCACTAAACCCGAAGACCTCAAAGGCCTAAAAATCCGTGTGGTCGGATCCCCTTTGTTCCTAGACACCTTTAATGCCTTGGGTGCCAACCCTACCCAAATGAGCTGGACCGATGCGCTACCCGCGCTCACCACTGGTGCTGTTGATGGTCAAGAAAACCCCTTAGCTGTCTACGATGTCGCCCGCGCCGATCGCGCGAATCAAAAATACCTGACACTCTGGCACTACATGAATGACCCCCTCATTTTTGGTGTAAGCCAACGTGTTTGGAAAACCTTATCCGCCGAAGACCAACAGCTTCTAAAAGAAGCCGCAGTGGATGCTGGCAAATGGGAAATCGAAAAATCCCGTGCTGATCTAGAAAAAACTCTAGAAATTATCCGCGAGCGTGGTGTTGAAATCACAGAACTTACCCCCGAGCAACACCAAGCTTTTGTTGACGCTACACAAAGCGTATACGAAAAATGGATTCCCCGTATTGGAAAAGATCTAGTGGATGCGGCTCAAAAAGCCATCGCTGAACGCTAAATCTTACATAACCAATGGGCGCAGTTTATCTGCGCCTTTGTTTTTTTAGTGTTGAATTTTATGTCTAAACCTAGAACCCGCATTGAGTCGTGGCTAGGAATTATCGCCTTAGCCGCTATTTGTATTATTAGCTTGGCCAATGTGGTGGTGCGCTATACCACCAACGCCTCCTTTGCTTTCACCGAGGAATTCTCTGTTTTTCTGATGGTGATCCTGACTTTTGCTGGTGGCGCTGTCGCGGCCCGAAGCAATGAGCATATTCGTATTACGTTATTAGAACAAAAAGTCGGCCCAACCGGACGCCGTATCATTTACACCTTGCAATGGTTAGGAAGTGTAGCCGTTTTGGGTTTAGTCATTTGGTATAGCGGCACCTTTACCTATCAAGAATACGAATGGGAATCATTATCCCCCGGCTTAGGCTACCCAACATGGATTTATTTAATTTGGCTACCCATTTTATCCATTGCTATTTTAATCCGCAGTACACAAAATTTTATTGGTCGTTTACGTCAAGGCGATGAGGAGCAGGCATGAGTCCCGATTTATGGATGTTAGTGAGTTTTGGGATTTGCTTGTTGATTGGTATGCCCGTCGCCTTTGCCTTAGGCCTAGGCGGTGCCATCGGAATTATCATGGGGCTATCCCCAGACATGCTCAGTACGCTGGGCATGAACACCTATAATAGTATTGCTAAATATCCCCTTATCGCGATCCCGTTATTTATTTTAACGGGGTTGATTTTTGAGCGCGCTGGGGTAGCGGCAAGCTTGGTGACCTTTGCTCAATCCCTTATTGGACAACGCCATGGTGGCTTAGCGCTAGTTGCGGTGTTGGTGTGCTTAATTATGGGTGGTATGAGTGGCTCTGGCCCTGCCGATGCGGCGGCCGTCGCTATGGTTATGCTGCCAAGTATGTCTAAAGCCGGCTACCCTCGTCCCTTTTCTGCCTCGTTGATTGCTGCTGCGTCTTCCACTGCTATCCTTATCCCGCCTTCTATTGCTCTTATTTTATATTCTGTCATGATGCCTGGTTTGGACTTGCGCGCTTTATTTGCAGCAGGTCTTTTCCCTGGGATTTTAGCAGGTGCCTCATTATTAGTACCTGCCTACTTACTGGCTAAGCGCAATGGGTGGGAAGCCGAAAAAACCGAGGAACGTCCCCCGATCAAAGAGAGCTTTGTTAAAGCGCTCCCTGCGCTTTTTGCACCGGTGATTATTTTGGGGGGGTTGCGCTCTGGGCTTTTCACCCCCACCGAAGCGGCTGTTGTCGCTGTGACCTATGGGCTAATTCTCGGCACACTGATTTACCGCCAACTGACTTGGCGTGCACTCTTAGACATGTTTAATGAGGCCGCCAAAATTTCAGGCGTGGTCTTATTGATTATCGCTCTAGCCGGTATTTTTGCTTGGGCAGGTACGACGTTAGGAACTTTTACCCGTCTTGCCGAAGCCATCTTATCGATTTCGGATAACTCGTGGACGCTACTGCTTTTAGTAATGATCTTAGTATTACTGGCAGGTATGCTTTTGGATGCAATTTCTATTTATTTAATCCTGACCCCAGTGCTTGTTCCCTTAATTAATCATTTTGAATGGAATCCGATTTGGTTTGGGATCTTATTAGCGATGAATATCGCTATCGGCCAGTTCACGCCCCCGGTGGCGGTTAACCTTATGGTGACCACAAAGGTCGCTAATATCCGTCTCGAGCATACCTTTGGCTGGGCCATGCTGTTTATGGTCACTATGTTTAGCGCACTCGTTTTAGTTATGATTTTCCCCGGTATTGCCCTCTGGTTACCGGAATACTTAGGATTTTCTATAGACTAGGAGCCAACTTAATCCCTATATGCTACCTTGGCAGCCCCTATAACGCTGCCAAGGTCTTTATCAGCTCACCCCCAAGTTAAAAATTCACATTTAAGGTCGCCCATACTGTGCGACCAGGATCTTTCACAATAGTCGTGCCAGCATAACCAAAGCCAGCATTACCCGCTAGGTTTAAATGCTCGGCATAAGCTTTATCAAATACATTATCCACCCCTAAGGTAAAACGGACAGTCTTATTAGGCTGATAACCCGCATGGAGTGCTAATGTACTAAAGCCAGCACTAGCCCCAAAGTCTTTACCTACGACATTGCCTTGGTACCTCGCATAACGGGTTTGTTTTGCTACCACGCGCCACACAGCCCCCGCTGACCAACCATGACGCTCATAGTCCACATTGAATCGGGCCTCTAGTGGTGGCATTTGTGGCAGGGCTCGCCCGTCACTACGATTCTTACCCCACGCATAGGCGGCATTGGCACCCACTTTCCAATTAGGGCTCAGTACATAATCTGCTCCCATTTCTGCCCCCATAATGCGTGCCTGAATATTACGTGCCTGGCTACGCATCCCCATCATGCCGCCTGACAAATAATCAAATAAGATGTAATCATTGATCTGTCCGACGTAAGCAGATGCCCAAGCACTCAAGTTTTCTTTTTGATAGTTCAAGCCTATGTCCAACTGTGTGGTTTTTTCTGGCTGTATGGCCTCAAAAGCATTCACACTACCTGCTGGACCCATATTAGGAGAAATGAGCTCCCAATAATCGGGCATGCGCTGCACGTGCCCCACCCCTGCATATAGGGTTGTATGTTCCAAGTCTTGCTCATAACGGAAAAACCCACTCGGTAAGGTCTCATGACGCTTTTTATCATGGGTAGGATTGGGTTTTAGCATATTCCCCATACCGGTATTCGCACGAGTATCCTGCACCGTCGCCCGATCAAAGCGCAGGCCTCCAATCCAACGTTGCTGTGCGCTCATAGCCCATTGCATTTCAGCAAATACACCAGTATTCGTGAAATGGGCATCTTTCACACGAGGCTCGTCTTTATATGGCATGGCCCCCATACTGCGCCGTACCCGATGACGACTATTTTGATAATCCACCCCTGCGTCAAGCGTTACTGCGGCTCCTAGCTGCCACTGTCCAGCTACGCGTCCGCCCCAAGTGGCACGATCTACATTGGAAACCATCGGCATCGCCATTCCCCCTGCCGGGTTAAAGTCACGCAGGGTAAAATTATCCATCACATGATCGGCATAATTATGATAGAGCTGAACACGAAGGCTTTGCCAGCGATCGCTGAGTTTTTCTTGCTCATAGCGCAACGCCACACTTTCGCGCCGAAATTTCGTCCCGTCCATGCCGCGCCCTGCATATCGGGCATGGCCATCCCCGACTCCGGCAGAAAGCTCCACCAAGCTGGTCTCATTCGGCGTTAGTCCGAGTGCCACATCACTATTCCATTTTTTCCACTTTGAGGGCACCTTATTTCCATCCCCATCCTTATAATCATTAGCCCGCGCATGATTCGCTGTGATACGGGCATAATATAAGGAATTACCTACCGTCACATCGGCCGACTGATCATTGCGCCCCCACGACCCTGCTGTCAGCGCTCCATCAAAAATGACCGTATTTTCCGTAAACTGGGGCGCATTACGATCAAAACGCACGATCCCCGCAGAAGCACCCGGCCCCCACAAAACGGTTTGCGGTCCTTTGACCACCAACAACTCATCAAAATTCTGAGGCGAAATATATGACGTCGGCGAATCCATACGTGAAGGACAGGCCCCCGGCATATACGTACCATTCGTTAAAATGGCCAAACGTGAGCCAAACATACCTCGTAACACTGGATCACTATTTGCACCGCCATTTCGAATCGCATTAAAGCCAGGAATCGTCGACAAATAATCGGATCCATCACTCGCTGGTAATGGCTGCCGTGGCTGTTTAGGGTGGGTCATAATTTGCGTTGCCGCACTGGGGCTAACCCCTTTAATAACGAGGGCGTCAAATTGCTGAATAGGGGTGGGCTGAGCCGAGAAAGCGGGCACCGAAAAAACACAAGCGAGTACAACGACCCCTGTTTTGGGTCGCAAACATAACGTAGTAGACATAATTAAACCTGTAATAACAAAAACAAAAGAAAAGTGCGTTATTACAGAATAGGCGGCGCTCGCGCACCCAGTGGGGGGCCACGAAGCCCATGCGCATTGGCCAATCCCGTTTTAGCCTGTCTCTGTACGACATAGCTATGCCATGTGGCGGTAGTAGGAACCAGAGCCAGCAATGGCAATAACGCCAATGCTTCATCATGAATAAAGCAACACGGACACGTCGCGTGTCCCGGTTGATCTGGGTGATGCTGGGGAATATCCAATAAATCTGCTAAGCGCAACGAAACCGGCGTACCATCCGCGGTACAGATGGTCATGGTGATTTGCCCTTGGCGCCATGCCTCTGGGTCGGGCATATAGCCCATGGGAATCATGCTGCGTAGAATCAACCCACACAACAACGCCAGCACCCCAAAGCCGATGGCGCTACGCTGCAAAATGTGGATGAAAGCCGCCTTATGCATGTTTTATGCTGATTAATGGAATTTTTGTATCATTTTGTTTGATCAAACCGGCCTAAGTATATAACAAATCCGAGTACAATCGCGCTTGGCTTTATCCCATGGTGGGCAAGCCGTATTTATTACTGTTTTTTGGAGCCTAAGCGATGTCTAGCACTTTGGCGATTATTGTTTCATTACTTTTACTGATGTTCCTCGCTTATCGAGGGATTACTGTTCTACTTCTCGCCCCTTTAATGGCTGCGCTAGCGGTCTTTTTATCTGGCGATATCGGTTTTTTACTACCTATTTATACCGATACTTTTATGAAAGCCTTGGGCGGCTATGTATTGCAGTTTTTACCTATTTTCTTGCTTGGTGCTTTATTTGGACAGCTCATGGCAGACTCCGGTGCAGCCAATACGATTGCGCGCTGGATTGTCAAACGCTTAGGACCAAAACACTCTTTAGCCACTGTGGTGATTGCCTGTGGCCTACTTACCTATGGTGGTGTGTCTTTATTTGTAGTGGCCTTTGCGATCTACCCTATCGCGCGCGATCTATTTAGGGCGGCAGATATTCCCAAACGGTTAATTCCCGCGACCATTGCTCTTGGCTCCTTTACCTTTACCATGACCGCGATGCCCGGTACTCCCGCCATTCAAAATGCGATCCCTATTCCTTATTATGGGACGAACGTGTTTGCAGCCCCAGGGCTAGGGCTAATCGGTTCAGCCATCATGCTATTAGGGGGATTATGGTGGCTACAAACTCGCGTTAACAAAGCCAAAACCGCAGGCGAAGGGTATGGGGACCATGAAAGTGATCAGCATATCCCTATCGATGATGGCAGTACCGTCTACGCCACGGGCCCCTTATCGACCATGCCTTTGTTTTTAGCGTTCTTACCATTGATTTTAGTTATTGGCGTGAATGCGCTATTTACTTATTGGGTTTTTCCTCAGACAGACTTTTCTGCATTTGCGGATAAATTTCCTCACGTCGAGCCTGCCAAAATGAAAGGGCTCTGGGCTTTGATTATTGCTCTAGTCAGTGCGTGCTTTACCCTTATCGTGACACGCTTAGGCCGCTGGGAAAACCTTAAAGAAACCGTCAACCAAGGTGTGTTCGGTTTTATGCTGCCTTTATTTAATACCGCATCAGAAGTGGGCTATGGCGCCGTAATTGCCGGCTTAGCTGGTTTTGCCCTGATTCGCGATGCTGTGCTAAACCTGACCCCCAGCAACCCCCTTATCTCTGAAGCCATCGCCATGAACGTATTAGCAGGCATTACCGGCTCCTCGTCCGGCGGGCTAAGTATTGCATTACAAACCTTAGGCGCCGATTATTTAGCTATGGCCCAACAGGCCGGCATTAGCCCAGAGCTCATGCACCGCGTTGCGGTCATGGCCG
Source organism: Paenalcaligenes sp. (assembly GCF_030152715.1). Taxonomy (NCBI): domain Bacteria; kingdom Pseudomonadati; phylum Pseudomonadota; class Betaproteobacteria; order Burkholderiales; family Alcaligenaceae; genus Paenalcaligenes; species Paenalcaligenes sp. The sequence goes on along the minus strand of NZ_JASLIX010000109.1, from coordinate 172 downwards.
CGGGTGGGTTTGATACCCTACCCCACTGCGGCGCTATTATTACGCTTTTAGCTATTTGTAAGCTCAATCATCGTCAGTCCTATATGAATATCGCTATGGTAACAATGGTAGCCCCATTATTTGCCATCATTACTGTCATTACACTAGGGACCATATTTGGTAGCTTCTAATA
>NZ_JASLIX010000085.1:0-12537 GCF_030152715.1 Paenalcaligenes sp. | reverse complement strand
GAGTTTATCTTGAGAAAGCACTTCAAAAGCGTCGGGAGCGCTGGCCCAGAAAACATCAGGTCGTTTTCCTGCGGGGGTTTCTTTGACAAAAGCGATACCAGAAACGGTGTTTTTATTGAGAATTTCTACGGTAATACCGGGATTTTGCTTTTCAAAAGCGGTTTTGTAGGCCTGTGTAAGGTCTTTGGGAAAAGACGTCACAACAGTTACTGTACCAGCCGCCGCTATTGGGGCGAGTGCGGATAAAGCAAAAGCTAAAGCAATATTTTTAGTGATGGATCTCATGGTTGTCTCCTCGTTAAGAGCCCTATTATTTTTTGGGCAGTTAACTTAGACTAGGAAATACAACAAGATATGTCCAATAAAAATAAATGATGACACTAATAAATCGAAACGACCATCACTTCAATCAGTGGCTTGCTTCGCTGCGTATAGCGCCGTAAACTTGCGCCACGTTCTTCTTTAATGATCTCCAATTATGTCTGAAACCTATTTTCCTCGTTGGCGCAAAGTGGATACTGTAGCGCCCGATGCGGTAGTGCAACCGCATGAGTACTTGCCCGCTACGCAAAGTGTCGCCATGGCAGCGCAGCACGTGGTAGCTATGTTTGGCTCGACCATCCTGGCGCCGTTACTGATGGGCTTTGACCCTAATCTGGCTATTTTAATGTCTGGGATAGGGACGCTGATCTTCTTTTTCTTTGTAGGTGGGCGTGTGCCTAGCTACCTAGGCTCCAGTTTTGCGTTTATTGGTGGAGTGATTGCGGTTACCGGCTATGCGGGGGCCGGTCCAAACCCAAATATAGGCGTAGCATTAGGGGCGATTATTATTTGTGGTTTGGTCTATACCTTAATTGGTTTGGTCGTGTGGTTGGCCGATGCACGTTCAGGTGGTGCTGCCCATATTATTAATAAAATGATGCCACCTGTGGTCACCGGTGCAATTGTAGCTGTGATTGGTTTAAATTTAGCTCCTATTGCTGCAAAAGGGGCTATGGGGACAGGGACCTTTGACTCGCTAATGGCGCTGATGACGGTGCTATGTGTGGGCGCGGTGGCGATTTATAGTCGTGGTGTGGTGCAACGATTATTAATTTTAGTTGGGCTGATCGTAGCGTGTGTGATTTATGCCATCTTCACAAATGGGCTGGGTTATGGCACACCAATTGACACCACTGGGGTCGCTCAAGCGCCTTGGTTTGGTCTACCTAATTTTGCAAAACCGGTCTTTGAAGTACAAGCCATGTCCGTGATTGTACCTGTAGCCATTATTTTGGTTGCCGAAAATCTTGGTCACGTTAAAGCCGTTTCTGCTATGACAGGACAGAACCTTGACCGATATTTAGGAAGAGCTTTTGTGGGGGACGGTGTAGCGACAATGTTGTCTGGTTCTATGGGTGGAACCGGTGTGACTACCTATGCAGAGAACATTGGGGTGATGGCCGCAACGCGCATATACTCGTCACTGGTATTTGCCGTAGCCGCGTTGTTCGCGATCTTTTTAGGCTTTTCTCCTAAGTTTGGTGCCGTGATTCAAATGATCCCCGGTCCCGTATTAGGGGGTATGTCTATTGTTGTGTTTGGCTTAATTAGCGTAGCAGGGGCACGTATTTGGGTTGTGAACCAAGTGGATTTCAGTAAGAGTCAAAACCTATTGGTGGCAGCCGTTACGTTGATTTTAGGGGCGGGTAATTTCACGCTAGAATTAGGTATTCTAAAACTAGATGGTATTGGTACGGCGACTTTTGGTGCGATTTTAATGCACGCATTGTTGTCTTTACGCCCAGAGCGCCAAGCATAATGGATTCCTAGGCGTGATTTGCCCATTAGTTGGTTAGATCACGCTTGTAGGCTTGCAATTTCTTTAAGTTTTGCGCACAATAATCACAGCCCCATTGCTTTGGGGCTTTATTTTCAATGGGGCGAATGGTTTTAATTATTTCATTACGCTATCCCATCAATAATCTTCTATTCTATTTATATGCGCTCCTATTGCTACGGGGCGTTTTTCATTTTTATTCAGGATACATATGTCTGCGATTCCGTTGACAGCGCAGGGCGCTGAACGCTTAAAGGCGGAACTCCATCGCCTCAAAACGGTAGAGCGTCCCGATGTGATTAATGCTATTGCCGAGGCGCGAGCCCAAGGAGACCTTTCTGAAAACGCGGAGTACGATGCGGCGCGTGAGCGACAAGCCTTTGTAGAAGGGCGCATTCGCGAACTAGAAGGGATTATTTCTAATGCCCAAATTATTGATCCCGCTACGTTAAATGTAGGTGATAAAATTGTATTTGGGGCTACCGTTGCGATTGAGGATTTAGATTCCGGAGAACAAGTCACCTATCAAATCGTAGGGGATATGGAATCAGATATTCGTGAAAATCGCATTTCTGTTTCTAGCCCTGTTGCTCGCGCACTAATTGGTAAAAGCGAGGGGGATGTGGTCGAGGTTCAAGCACCGGGTGGCGTGCGCGAATTTGAAATTGTGACCATTGAGTACCGTTGATCGGTATTTATTGGCATTGGGTCGATGCAGGTTGCAAAGCCCGATATTCATGAAAAAGCCCACGCTTGATGGTGGGCTTTTTTGTAAAGATTAACGGCGTACGCGGACTTTTTTACCGGATTTGGTTTTTTTAAAACCGGCTGCGGCAAGTTTTTTTGGTGTATAAGGCTCGTTGCTTGAGCGCACCGCGCGTGTATCCATAGTGCCATCACTTAAAACAGATGGGCGCTCGGGGTTTTCGCGATAGATAGTTAGGATCTTGCCAATATGGTGAATGGGTTCGGCATGGAGCTCAGCACATATTTGTTCATACATGGCTGTGCGTGCAGCGCGGTCATCGCCAGCCACGCGGATTTTAATGAGCTGGTGTACATTTAGGTGTAAATTGATTTCTTTTAGGACCGCCTCGGTTAAGCCGTTGTCCCCAATAAGAACAACAGGTTTAAGCGCATGAGCGGCGGCACGTAATTGATTACGAAGCTGAGTAGTAATAGTTAATGTAGGCATAATGAGATTGTACGGGAATGGGCAAGAAAAAAACCTCTAAAGCATGGGTGCATCGGCATATTAATGACCCTTATGTCAAACTAGCGCAACAAAAGGGTTATAGAGCCCGCGCTGCTTTTAAATTATTAGAAATTATAGAAACCGAAAAACTGTTGCATCCGGGCAACGTTGTGGTCGACTTAGGGGCTGCGCCAGGCAGCTGGTCACAAGTCGCACGTGAGCGCTTAATGCAAAACGGCCAGATTAACGGCCGTATTATTGCTTTAGATATGTTGCCAATGGAGCCGATTGATGGCGTCGAGTTTATTTTAGGCGACTTTAGGGAAGATGAGGTACTAGATCAGTTAAAAAATTTGCTTGGAGAGCAAAAAGTAGACCTTGTTATTTCCGATATGGCCCCCAATTTATCGGGTGTGGCCGCTGCGGATTCGGTTCGTATCCAACATGTTTGTGAATTGGCTTTAGATTTTGCATTAAGTCACTTGCAACCCAATGGAGCTTTGATTGTCAAAGCCTTCCATGGCAGTGGATTTTCACAGATTGTACAATCATTTAAAGAACATTTCCGTCAGGTAAACACGCGCAAGCCCAAATCCTCACGTGATCGCTCAGCAGAAACCTTTTTGGTTGGGCGTCAATTAAAACAGGCTTGATTGCGCTACTCCTTCCCAATATCGGGTAGAATGTTCAAATTGGCACTTGTACAGCTTGTTGTCAGTTTTAGCCGTACAGGTTTAAGCAACTAGGAGGTTGGTGTTGAACAACTCATTTTCCAAAGTCGCCGTTTGGATGGTCATTGCGCTAGTCCTGTTTACCGTATTTAAACAGTTTGACGGGCGTCCATCGACTACCGACGGTGTGACTTACACCCAGTTTATGGACGATGCGCGCTCTGGGCGTATCTCCAAAGTCGATATTCAAGGCGATACTCTTTACGTCACGCCAGATTCCGGGCGTCCCTATTCGTTGACGTCGCCTGGTGATTTATGGATGGTACCCGAACTCGTCAAATCCGGTGTTCAGGTATCAGGTAAAGCACGTGAAGAGCCTTCATTCTTAACCAGTATCTTTATTTCCTGGTTCCCCATGCTCCTTTTAATTGGGGTGTGGATCTTTTTCATGCGTCAAATGCAGGGCGGCGGCAAAGGCGGGGCCTTTAGCTTCGGAAAATCCCGAGCGCGTATGCTGGATGAGAACGCCAACACCATCACCTTTGCTGATGTTGCTGGCTGCGATGAGGCCAAAGAGGACGTACAAGAGCTGGTGGATTTCTTACGTGACCCTTCGCGCTTTCAGCGCTTAGGCGGCCGTATTCCCCGTGGGGTCCTCATGGTGGGCCCTCCTGGAACCGGTAAAACCTTATTGGCTCGTGCAATTGCTGGCGAAGCCAAAGTCCCTTTCTTTAGCATTTCTGGCTCTGATTTTGTGGAAATGTTTGTAGGGGTTGGGGCAGCACGTGTGCGAGACATGTTTGAAAACGCTAAAAAACATGCTCCATGCATTATTTTTATTGATGAGATTGATGCCGTAGGGCGTCAGCGTGGGGCGGGTTTAGGCGGTGGTAACGATGAACGCGAACAGACCTTGAACCAGCTCTTAGTCGAAATGGACGGTTTTGAAAAAGGGCAGGGGGTCATTGTTATCGCGGCCACAAACCGTCCCGATGTTTTGGATCCAGCGTTATTGCGTCCAGGTCGTTTTGACCGCCAAGTGGTGGTGTCACTACCCGACATTCGTGGTCGTGAGCAAATTTTGCATGTACACATGCGCAAGGTACCTTTGGCGCCGAACGTCGATGCACAGATTTTAGCCCGTGGTACACCTGGCTTTTCTGGGGCTGATTTGGCGAACCTAGTCAACGAAGCCGCCCTTTTTGCGGCACGTCGTAACGGTCGTACCGTGGATATGCAAGACTTTGAAAAAGCCAAAGATAAAATCATCATGGGTGCAGAGCGTCGCTCAATGATCATGCCCGAAGAAGAGCGTCGTAATACGGCTTATCACGAATCAGGCCACGCGCTGGTTGCGCGCCTGCTACCTAAAACCGATCCAGTACACAAGGTCACAATTATTCCCCGTGGGCGTGCTTTAGGGGTGACTATGCAGCTTCCTGAAACGGACCGCTATAGCATGGATAAAGAGCGCTTGCTCAATATGATTGCTGTGTTGTTTGGGGGGCGTATTGCCGAAGAGGTCTTCATGAATCAAATGACGACCGGAGCCTCTAATGACTTTGAGCGAGCCACCCAGATCGCGCGCGATATTGTGACTCGTTATGGGATGACAGATACGTTGGGCCCTGTGGTGTATGCCGAAAACGAAGGCGAGGTTTTCTTGGGGCGTAGCGTGACTAAAACCACGAACATCTCTGAAGCCACTATGCAAAAAGTGGACCAAGAGGTACGTAAAATCATTGATGAGCAATACAATGTAGCACGCAAGCTCATCGAGGATAATCGCGACAAAATGGAAGCGATGACCCAGGCTCTATTAGAGTGGGAGACCATTGATGCGGACCAAATCGATGACATCATGGCAGGTCGCCCACCCCGTCCACCCAAAGATTACTCTGATAATAAATCAGATAAATCTGATTCAACCCCGCCTACCGCTGGGGCCCAGGTGGAGCCTTCTGAGCCAAAAACAGAAGACAAACCCGCTGATGATAAACCAGCGACAACACCGGTCTAACATTTTTTAAATCGTATTGTTCCATGAATAAAACATGGCTTTGCGGGCGCTTCGAACTCGGGTTGGAGCGCCCGTTATTGATGGGGATTGTTAACGTTACCCCAGACTCATTTTCTGATGGAAATCAGTATATTCAAACCGATGCGGCTATTGCGCACGCACAGCAGCTTGTGGCAGAGGGGGCTGATATTCTTGATATAGGGGGCGAGTCCACACGCCCTGGAGCGGAGCCCGTATCCGTACAAGAGGAACTACGCCGGCTGCTGCCCGTGATCGAAGCATTGCGTGAGCTCAATATCCCTTTATCGGTAGATACATTTAAACCAGAGGTCATGCGGGCCGTACTGGATGCGGGGGCAGACATTATTAATGATATTGCCGGTTTTAGGGATCCTGCTTCGGTAGCAGCAGTTGCTGACTCATCTTGTGGTTTGTGCGTGATGCATATGCAGGGTGAGCCTAAAACCATGCAGAAACAGCCCCATTATGACGACTTGTATGCCGAGGTGCGTCAGTTTCTTCTACAGCGCGTTCAGGCACTACGGGGTGCGGGGGTAGTTCCAGAGCGGATTATGCTAGATCCAGGCTTGGGCTTTGGGAAAACCGTTGCACATAATTACAGCCTTTTACGTGATTTGGCTGCTATTCAGATAGAATCCTATCCTTGGCTCATCGGGCTCTCACGCAAGTCGATGATCGGACATGTAGTAAATCGTCCTCCTCAGCAGCGGCTAGCAGGCAGCTTGGCTGGTATGCTTGCGGCGGTGGCGCGTGGCGCGGCAGTGGTACGAGTCCATGATGTAGCTGAGTCAGCGGATGCTTTACGAGTATGGCAAGCAGTAGAACAAGGAATCAATGATGAGTAATCGTAAATATTTTGGAACGGATGGGATTCGTGGCGAAGTCGGCGGGCCGACGATTAACGCGGAATTTGCTTTGCGCTTGGGTTATGCTGCAGGCAAAGTATTAGCGAAAGCACATACTACTGTGAATCGCCCCACCGTCATTATTGGTAAAGATACGCGTATCTCTGGTTATATGTTGGAATCCGCCCTAGAAGCAGGGCTATCGGCTGCTGGGGTAGATGTATTGCTTGCTGGGCCTGTGCCTACACCAGCCGTGGCTTATTTAACACGAACGCTGCGTTTAACCGCTGGTATTGTGATTAGTGCTTCACACAACCCATATCAGGATAACGGCATTAAGTTTTTTTCTGCTCAGGGCATGAAGCTGCCTGATGAGCTGGAACTGCAGATTGAGCAAGCGCTAGATTCACCAGTAGAGTGTGTGTCTTCCGATAGACTTGGGCGTGCGCGACGCCTTGAGGACTCAGCAGGGCGCTATATCGAGTTTTGTAAAAGCACCTTTCCCAACGAATTAGATCTGGCTGGTTTAAAATTGGTGGTTGATGCCGCGCATGGGGCGGCATACCATATTGCACCGCACGTATTTCGTGAGTTAGGTGCCGAGGTACACGCCATCGGCTGCGAACCCAATGGTTTTAATATCAATGATGGTGTAGGAGCCATGTACCCTGAGCATTTGCTTCGCGTTGTTCAAGAGCGCGGGGCAGACTTGGGGATTGCTTTAGATGGTGATGCGGACCGCTTGCAAATGGTGGGTAGTGATGGTCGTCTTTATAATGGCGATGAGCTGCTATACATGATTGTGCGTGACCGAATGTTAACGCAGCCGGTAAAAGGCGTAGTTGGGACGCTAATGACAAACCTAGGCTTAGAGAATCGCTTAAAAGCCTTGGGTGTAGAGTTTATTCGTGCAAATGTGGGTGACCGCTATGTGCTAGAAAAGCTGTTGGAAAAAGGCTGGCTCTACGGTGGTGAAAGCTCCGGGCATCTATTGTGCTTAGATCACCATACAACCGGTGATGGGATTATTGCAGCCTTACAGATTCTTACGGCGATGCGTCATCACGGCAGCTTATTACGTGAGCTTGTCGATGATCTGAAAATGTATCCGCAAAAAATGGTAAACGTAGCGTGGGAACAAGGTCGAGACTGGACACAGTGTCAAGCGCTTGTCTCTGCAAAAGAACAGCTAGAAGCCGAGCTAGGGCAGCAAGGGCGTGTGTTAATTCGCCCATCGGGTACAGAGCCCAAGCTACGCATCATGGTCGAGGCCGAGGATCAAGCCTTGGTTGATCAAGGCATAGAGCGTTTGATGGCTGTGGATTTAGGCTAGCTCGTTAAATACGACGGTTTGGTCACAAAACCGTCAACTCGCTGCAACATAGTTTTGGCATGATGAAGGCACTTTTAGGAGCCAATTTGCTATGTTGCAGACCTCTTCAGCTTTATCCCCTTTACTCATTAATCAAGTTTGGCAAAGCCCGCAACAGGACGGCTTACAGCTACGCTTAGCGCAAACTAAAAAAGAACTGCGTGCTGTGCAGCGCTTGCGCTTTAGCATTTTTTCGCAAGAAATGCAGGCGGTATTTCCTGAGGCACATCGTGGTATTGATGAGGACGAATACGATGCCTGGTGCGAGCACTTTATGGTCTTAGGTGGTGCTAAGCAAAAAGTCGTCGGCACTTATCGCATTTTACGTCCAGAGCAAGCGGCACGGCTTGGCAAATACTATACCGAATCGGAATTTGATTTAAGCCCCCTCGATGCATTGCGGCCGCAGATGGCAGAGCTGGGGCGCTCATGCATCCACCCTAAATACCGTAATGGCAGTGCGATTCTGTTGTTATGGGTAGGAATCGCGAACATGATGCGCGTCGGTGGTTATCGTTATCTATTGGGCTGTGCTAGTGTCAGCCTGCGTGATGACGGGGTAACAGCGGCAAAGGTCTGGCGCGAAGCCCAGAAATCCATGCGGGCCAATCCTACTGTGCCTTGTTTAACCCCACACCATCGCTATCCGGTAGAAAAACTGGATAGTGATTTACCAGCACGTATTCCGCCGCTGATCAAAGGGTATTTAAATCTGGGTGCCGTATTGTGTGGGGAGCCCGCATGGGATCCGGATTTTAATACGGCAGATTTTCCTGTGTTATTAGATATTACTCAGTTACCTGAGCGCTATAAAAAGCATTTTGGCCTAGTCGATTAGCTCGTTGCCGTATCCAAGGTAGTTAGGTCTTTTTTATAAACCAGCTTAACGCTGAAATCGGCTTTAGCCCATTCGCTTTGCTCGGTGCGTAGCGAGAACTCGGAAAGCGGTCGGGCCGCAATCCACTGCTTATCAGCAAAAATGGTGGCACCATTTTTATCGACTTGGACACGAATCGGTAGCTGATCTAAGTCTTCTCGTCGACGCATCAGCATAACGCTTAGACGTAAGCATAATAAGGTTAGCCATTCACTACGGCTTGGTTGGTGGTGCTTGAGTTTATCAATACGTCCTTGGTGTCCTAAGCTTAAAAAAGCGAGTAAGGCTTGGTCATCGCGTGAAAAGCCGGGCATATCAGCATGCCCGAGTACATACGCAGTGTGCTTATGGTAATCATTGTGTGCAATCGATAAACCGACCTCATGCAGGTCGGCAGCCCAACCCAAGGCTTTTTCCAAGTCTTCAGTATCTGGGCTGGGTTTAAGACGGAGCTGCTGAAAGAGCGCTAATGCAGCTTGTTTAACGCGCTGGGCTTGTTTCAGATCAATATGGTAGCGTTTGCTTAGCTGAATCACGGTTTCCTCTCGTTTGTCGCGATCGGAGTCACGTCCGAGCAGGTCATATAGTACTCCCATGCGTAAAGCCCCCTCACCGCGCTGCATGGTTTTGATTTTCAGCTCTTCAAAAATAGCAATCATAATGGCAAGCCCTGCTGCGAGCACAGGGATCCGGTGAGGTTTAATCCCGGGCAGGTCTTCGGCCACTACTTTTTTATCGCGGATAAGCTTTTTGCGGAGTTTGTTCATCCCCTCTAGGGTGATGCCACGTTTCGAGTAGCCTTTGCCGACAAGAATGGCCTCTATGCCCTTGGCTGTGCCCGAAGAACCATAAGCGTATTGCCAACCGGCTTTGCGGTATTGGTGTGCGATCACCTCGATCTCGCGCCGTGCCGCTAAGATGGCTTGATTCATACGGTTTTCGGTGATCAGACCAGTACCAAAAAAACGATCTGTGTAGCTTACACAGCCCATCGGTAGTGAGGACAGCAGCAACGGCTGATGGTTGCGACCGATAATGATTTCTGTAGAACCACCACCAATATCAACCATGAGGCGTCGCGATGAGGACGGGGGGAGCTCGTTATTGATGCCTGTGTAAATTAAACGCGCTTCCTCGTAACCGGAAATGACCTCGATAGGAAAACCTAAAGCCTCTTCGGCAACGCTTAGCATTTCTTCGCGGTTACTCGCCACCCTAAAGGTATTCGTAGCAACTGCTCGTACACGGTTTGGATGAAATCCCTGTATACGCTCATTAAAACGCTGCAAAATCGTAACGGCGCGCTTAATGGCGTCAGGGTGGATGCGCTTATCAGGCCCCATGTCAGCAGCTAAGCGTACTGACTCGTTAAGACGATCGATGGCATAAATTTGCGCATGCCCATTATGCTGTTCCACCCGCCCAATGGATAAACGAAAGCTATTAGAGCCTAAATCAACGGCGGCAAGTAATTGGTCCATAAGGGAATATCTGTGGTGAGTATGCTGCGATTATACGTTTAAGTACTCAAAAGCACAGCGTCTAAAAAGAATCCTCATTCGTTTATTGCGGTGTCGCAACAAAATCACTGTCATAAACAGGTAAAATGAATCAAGTATAAGGTTTGCGGTACTAACGATGACTATAGAAGATGCCTCCATGATTCCTAATCCTGATGTAATGCTCATTAACCGTGAACTATCACTGTTGAAATTCAATGAGCGCGTATTGGCGATGGCGGAAAACCCGTCCACGCCGTTATTAGAACGTTTGCGTTACTTATGCATCGTTAGCTCTAATCTGGACGAGTTTTTTGAAATTCGTATCTCCAGTCTTAAAGAAAAAATAGATCAAGCGCCGCATCAGATGCAGGCCGATGGTTATACGCCGCTCGAAGCCTTTGCATGTATTCAGCAGAGCACCCATGATTTGGTCGATAAGCAAAACGAATTATTGCTAAATCAGGTTTTGCCGGCACTTATGGAAGAGGGGATTGGGCTTTTACGCGTTCCACAATGGACACAAGAACAGCGTGACTGGGCCTATAACACGTTTATGCGAGAGGTCATGCCCTTGCTTACCCCCATTGGCTTAGATCCAGCGCACCCTTTTCCACGGGTATATAACAAAAGTCTCAACTTTATTATTTCCTTATCTGGCGAGGATGCGTTTGGGCGCACAGGGGCGATTGCCATTGTGCAAGCACCACGTGCTTTACCCCGCTTATTAAAAATGCCCGAAGCGATTGCGGGCATTCCACATGGTTATGTCTTGCTCACAGCATTAATTAGTTGTTTTGTTGATGAGCTTTTTCCGGGCATGGATGTTAAAGGTTGCTATCAGTGGCGAGTGACCCGAAACAGTGATCTTTTTGTGGATGAGGAAGAGGTCACTAATCTACGACAAGCTTTGCAAGGCGAGCTATCACAAAGAAATTTTGGGGCGGCAGTGCGCTTAGAAGTCGATCGCTCTATGCCCGATGCACTGGCGGCGTTTTTACAAAAAGAATTCTTACTGACAGAAAATGATACATATCGCGTGCTAGGGCCAGTTAATCTATCGCGCTTATCGCGCTTATGCGATGTGCCCGATCGTCCGGATTTAGTGTTCCCCCCATATCACGCTCCCGTTCCTGCTCCTTTTGACCAACTGGACAGCCCTAAAGATTTATTTCATGCCATAGCCAAACAAGACCAGCTGGTGCACCATCCATACCAGTCTTTTCAGCCCGTATTAAGCTTTTTGCGCGCTGCGGCATTGGATCCCCATGTGGTAGCGATTAAACAGACCATTTATCGCACAGGTGAAGACTCTGAGCTGATGGCTATTTTGATGCAAGCAGCCAAGGCAGGTAAAGAGGTCACAGTGATTGTGGAGCTAATGGCTCGGTTTGATGAGCAAACCAATATTAACTGGGCGGCACGGCTTGAAGAAGCTGGCGCACATGTCAGTTATGGCGTAGTGGGGTATAAAACACACGCCAAAATGGCATTGGTCTTACGCCGTGAACAGGGGGAGATCCGTCGTTATGGGCATCTGGGCACCGGCAACTATCACCCACGTACAGCTCGACTGTATACCGATTTTGGTTTGATGACTGCCAACGCGGATATCTGCGCTGATATGGAGCAGGTGTTTAGTCAGTTGACGGGTTTAGGGACGCGACGCAACCTGCGTGTTTTATTGCAGTCACCATTTAATTTGCACGACACCATGATGGCTTATATTGAGCGTGAAATTGAGCACGCTAAAGCCGGGAAAAAAGCACGTATCATGGCAAAAATGAACTCGTTGCTCGAGGCTAAAATCATTCACGCCTTATACGAGGCCAGTCAAGCCGGTGTGCGTATCGATTTAATTGTACGTGGTGCTTGTGCATTGCGTCCTGGTGTGCCTGGTTTGTCAGAAAACATCCAAGTTCGCTCTATCGTTGGCCGGTTTTTAGAGCACTCACGTGTTTTTTATTTTTATAACGATGGGGCGGAAGACCTTTATATCTCTTCTGCAGACTGGATGGACAGAAACTTTTTCCGTCGGGTTGAGCTTGCTGTGCCTGTTTTTGATCGGCGTTTAAAGCGTCGAGTGATTAACGAGGCGTTTCGCTATGCATTGCGTGATAATCAGCTTGCTTGGAAAGGCTTGCCTAATGGTAGCTACCAACGTGTTCGAAGCCGGCGTGGTGCAATTTTCAATTTGCATGAGCACTTAATGCAAGAG
>NZ_JASLIX010000004.1:0-16543 GCF_030152715.1 Paenalcaligenes sp. | reverse complement strand
TTTTTGCTGTGTGGCGCAACCAGCTAAAACCACTATGAGGCCAATTAAAAAAAGTCGTAAGGATTTCATGGTCTTAGGCGTTGTTTTTCCATTCTCGTAGTTGGGCTAATACCTCGGAGGGACTGTGAGCCGGCTGTCCAGCATACGCGGCTGCGCTCAATTGTACCGCTGGAACTCCCGTACGTAAAAAGGGATTGATTTGTAACTCAAGGCCAATGGTAGAGGGTAGGGTGGGCTGTTGTGCTTGGCGTAGCTCTGAAGCCTGCTCGTAATAGGTCTGGAGCGCGGTGTTGTCAGGTTCGACCTCAAGTGCCCACATGAGATTGGACAAGGTATATTCGTGTGCACAGCAAACAAAGGTGTTTGTAGGTAGAGCGGCCAGCTTCTGTAAAGAAGCATACATTTGTGCAGGGGTACCTTCAAATAAGCGCCCACAGCCACCCGAAAACAAGGTGTCACCACAAAAGAGCACGGGTTGCTCGCTTGTTAAATGCGTGACATAGGCCACGTGCCCTAAGGTGTGCCCCGGTACAGCCAGAACATCTAACGTTATGCCAAGCGGCTGAAGAGTAATCTGATCCCCTTGATCCACCGCTACTTGCCGCTGGGGAATCGCTTCGTGCGCGGGCCCATACACCGTAGCATCTTGGGAATGGGATAGGAGCGCTTGGATGCCCCCAACATGGTCGTGGTGATGGTGAGTGATTAAAATGGCGTCAAGTTGAAGGGATTGCTGCTCAAGAAACTGGATAACAGGGTGCGCATCGCCAGGATCAATGACCACTGCATGTTTTTCATTGTGAATCAACCAAATATAGTTATCATTGAAGGCTGGGATCGGTTCTAACTGCAGGGCAGGCGTAGGAGCTAAGTGGTTTTTCATAATAGGAGGCACCTGAGTGACAGAGCACGAGAACATGGAGTTGGTGTTAAAACAATGGCTATATACGGAAATAGGGCAATTTGCTCGCCAGTGGGAGCAGGCTCAGATTGAGGAACTACTGCAGAATGTATTTGGTTATCATGCCATTCAAATAGGATTGCCTCAATGGCCTTTGATGCAACAAAATCGCATATCTCATAAATGGTATACCCATACGGATAACATCAGTGATACGGCTGGGCTTGCTGTAGTCTGTCAACCCGAGCAGTTGCCGTTTGCCACGGAAAGTATAGACCTATTAGTTTTACCTCATACACTAGAAACTTCAAGTGATCCGCATCAAGTATTGCGCGAGGTCGAGCGGGTATTGGTTCCCGAAGGGCAAGTGGTGATTACAGGCTTTAATCCATGGAGCTTATGGGGGGCCCGTGATCGTGTGCCTGGTCTAGAGTGTTTGTTACCGGTGCCGCCTAGTCATCAGCTCTCGCCATGGCGCGTAGAAGACTGGTTATCCTTACTGTCTTTTGATGTGACACAGGAGCGGCAAGGGTGTTATCGTCCGCTCTGTGAGCAGAGCAAGTGGATGCAACGCTGGCAGTTCTTAGAAAAGTGGGGTGCGCGGTGGTGGCCTTTATTTGGAGCCGTGTATGTACTTAAAGCAACAAAGCGCGTCAGTAGCGTGACTATGGTTGGCTTGGACTGGGCCAAGCAAAAAAAAGCCCGTGTACGCTCTGCTGCAGTGGCTCAGCGTCATGCCACGCGCACTTATTCAGATGATACATAAATGAAAGAAGTATTGATATGGACGGATGGGGCATGCAAAGGCAACCCCGGTGCAGGTGGTTGGGGGGCGCTATTAAAATATGGGCGCCACACCAAAGAAATTTATGGTGGTGAGCCAGAAACCACGAATAATCGTATGGAAATTATGGCTGTGATTCAGGCACTACAGCTGTTAAAAGAGCCGTGTCTTGTTCACATTTATACGGACTCGCAATACGTGCAAAAAGCCATGACAGAATGGTTGCCGGGCTGGAAGGCCAAGGGTTGGCGTAATGCGTCTAAAAAACCCGTAAAAAACGCCGATTTATGGCAACAGCTGGATGCACTTTGTCAACAACACCAATTACAATGGCATTGGGTTCGTGGGCATGCCGGTGATCATGGCAATGAGCGTGCCGATGCTTTAGCCAATTTGGGCGTAGAGCAATTACAGCAACAGGTGCAATAAGCATGAAAAAATGGGTGTGGTGGCTGATTTTCGCATTGGTACTTGGGTTAGCAATGGTATTTTGGGGTGCAAAAGAACTGGTGTCAGTCATTAATCCAGAACCAGAGCCTCCCTTAACCTCTTCTGTTGCCGCTGCGCCTGCCGCCGTACAGGTGGATGTGGTGCGTGTTCGTCAGCAAACCTTAGCGCAGGAGGTGGCTGCTGTTGGTTCTTTGTTAGCACAAAATGCGGTGACGCTACGTGCAGAAAGCAGTGGGCGTATTGCCGCTATTTTGTTCGAGGAAGGCACACGTGCTCAAGCCGGGCAGGTTTTGGTGCAGCTGGATACAGATGTGCTACAAGCCGAGTTACAGCAAGCACAGGCCGCGTTGCAGCTAGCTGCAAGTCGAGCACATCGAGCACAACAATTGCATCAGCAGGGTTTTATTAGCTCTCAAGCTCAGGATGAGTCTAAAAGCGAGCGCGCTGTAGCTGCCGCTCAGGTCAAAATTATTCAAACCCGCATTGAAAAAAGCCAAATCAAAGCCCCTTTTTCCGGCATGCTTGGCTTGCGTTATGTGTCGGTAGGGGATTATGTAGCAAATGGCACCGAGATTGTAGATATAGCCTCCATTGACCAGTTGCAGGTGGATTTTAGGATTCCTGAACAGTACTTAGGGCAGATTCAGGTGGGCACGCCGATACGCTTGCGTTTGGATGCATTGGCTCAGAGTGAATTTATCGGGCAAGTGAATGCCATTAGTCCTATGATTGATGAACAGGGGCGTTCTGTTGTGCTGCGTGCTCATGTGCCGAACCCCGATGGGCGCTTACGGCCTGGGCAGTTTGCCCGTATTGTGGTGGAGCTGGATGAAATGGAAGCGCTTGTTGTGCCAGAGACCGCTATTGTGCCTTCGGGGCAGGCGCACTATGTGTATCGCGTTACAGATCAAGACCAAGCGCAGCGAGTCGAGGTTCAGATTGGTATTCGTCGAGATGGTTGGGTGCAGGTCAGTGGCTTGCAGCCCGATGATGTGGTGTTAGTCACGGGCTTGCAAAAGGTACAAGATGGCACGCCATTGCGTTATCAGCGCGCTGAGCTAGCGCAACCCTAAGGAACCCTCCGATGAAAATTGCGGACTTTTGTATACAGCGCCCTATTTTTGCGACAGTTTTATCGTTGATGATTGTGCTGGTCGGTTTGATCTCCTACGAGCGCTTAAGTGTACGTGAGTACCCTGCGATTGATGAGCCCGTGGTATCGGTGATCACCAACTATAAAGGGGCATCACCAGAGGTGATTGAGTCTCAGGTCACCAAGCCCCTAGAGGACCAGCTTTCAGGGATCGAGGGCGTGGATGTCATGACCTCGCGTAGTCGTTCTGAACGTAGTTTAATCAATATTAAATTTAACTTAAGTCGTAGCCCAGATGCTGCGGCAGCAGATGTACGGGATAAGGTCTCGCGCGCACGGCGCTTTTTGCCTGACGAGGTCGATGAGCCCATTATCAATAAGGTTGAAGCAGACTCCACCCCAATTATTTATATTGGGGTAGAAATGGGGGATTACAGCGCGATTCAGGCCTCGGATTACATCAATCGCTATATTAAAACGCGGCTGTCCGTATTGCCGGGCGCCGCCGAGGTGCGAGTATTTGGGGAGCGTCTGCCTGCCATGCGCATCAATGTGGATCGAGCGCGTATGGCGGGGCTTCAGCTCACTGTGCAAGACATAGAAAACGCGTTGCGCCAACAGAACGTATTGATTCCCGCTGGGCGCATTGAGTCGCATTTACGCGAGTTCTCTGTGGTGTCCTCCACCGATTTGCAGACCGTAGAGGAGTTTAAAAACATCATCGTAGCCCATCGCAATGGCTATCCAGTGCGCTTAGGGGAAATGGCACAAGTACAGATTGATGCGGCCGAAGAGCGAGTCTTGGCGCGTTTTAATGGGCAAGATAGCTTAACGATTGGGGTAACGAAACAATCTACCGCAAACCCTCTTAGCTTATCGCAGGCAGTGCGAGCCGAAGTCGAGCAAATTAATATGAATTTGCCAGGCAATATGCGACTGCATGTGGCTTATGACAGTTCGGTATTTATTCAAAAGTCCATAGATTCGGTGTACACCACCATCATTGAAGCCACTTTATTAGTGATGCTGGTGATCTTATTTTTCTTACGTAACCTGCGTGCCAGTCTCATTCCTATTGTAACGATACCCGTTTCGCTCATTGGTGCTCTGGGTATTATGTATGCCTTTGGTTTTTCGATTAATACCTTGACCTTATTGGCTATGGTATTAGCCATCGGTCTTGTGGTTGATGATGCCATTGTGGTTTTAGAAAACGTATACCGCCATATTGAAAATGGTATGGATCGGGTACAAGCCTCTTTTTTAGGGATCAAAGAAATTGGTGGTGCGGTTATTGCTATGACCTTAACGTTGGTGACGGTCTTTGCACCATTGGCTTTTGCCACAGGCAGAACGGGGCGCTTGTTTATTGAGTTTGCCTTGACGTTGGCGGGGGCGGTGTTGGTATCTGGTTTTGTTGCGCTGACTCTCACTCCGATGATGTGTGCAGTATTGTTACGGCCGCAGCAGCGACCCGGTAAATGGTACTTGCGTATCGAGCATGGTTTGAATGCATTAACACGTTTTTATAGAAAAACCTTGCTGCGGGCATTGCGATATCGCGCTGTGGTGCTTTGGCTGGGGGTGGGGGTGGCGCTGGGCAGTGGGGTGTTATTTAGTCTGATCAAAAGCGAGCTTGCTCCTATCGAAGATCGCGGCGTTATATTTGGCATGGTCAATGCACCCGAAGGCGCCACATTGGCTTATACCCTAGAGAGCGTGAAGCAAGTGGAGCAGTTTTATGCGCAGCTACCAGAAACCTCGGGGTATCAAGCGGTGATTGGTTTTCCGACGGTCACGGACTCGTTTGCGATCTTACGCTTAAAACCTTGGGAAGAACGGCACCGTAGCCAGCAAGAAATTGCGCGAGCACTACAGCCAAAGTTCTCTGCTTTGCCAGGGGTGCGTGCTTTTCCCACGAATCCGCCTTCTTTTGGCCAGCGCGCCACGTCAAAACCGGTTGAATTTGTGATCATGAGTCAGGTGCCTTATCCTGAGTTGGCTCAAATCGTAGCGCGTTTTATTGCCGCCCTAGAGGACTATCCTGGCTTACAAAATATTGACACGGATTTACGTTTAAATACGCCAGAATTACGGGTAGAGCTGGACCGGGACAAGCTGGCCGATGCGGGCGTAGACGTGGCAACAGTAGGGCGTACGCTCGAGTCGCTGTTAGGCGGGCGCCAAGTTACGCGGTTTGAGGACGATGGTGAGCAGTATGATGTGATTGTGCAGGTGGATAAATCGCATCGAGCCAATCCGGCGGATATTTTAGATATTTATGTGCGTAATCAAGCGGGGGAAATGCTTCCGCTTGGCGGTTTTTTAACGATCCATGAAAGCGTCTCGCCTCAGTCATTAAACCACTTTAATCGATTACGTGCCGTGATTGTGCAAGCCTCAGTGGCGCCGGGTTATGCCTTAGGAGAAGTTTTAACCCATATGCAAAATGTGGCGGCAACCACATTGCCTGAGACTGCACAAACTGATTTAGATGGACAGTCGCGTGAATTTAGGGATGCCTCGGGAAGCATGTACTTTGTGTTTGCTATGGCCTTGGTATTTATTTATTTGGTGCTTGCGGCCCAATTTGAAAGCTGGCGTAATCCTTTTATTATTATGCTCTCCGTTCCTCTATCGATGACCGGTGCGTTATTTGCATTATGGTTAAGCGGTGGTACTTTGTCTATTTATAGTCAAATTGGTTTGATTACCTTGGTGGGGCTAATTACTAAACATGGGATTTTGATTGTGGAGTTTGCTACCCAGCTACGGGCTGAGGGCGTGGGGCTTTATCAAGCCGTAGTGCGGGCTTGTGAAATGCGCTTGCGCCCGATTTTAATGACAACAGGAGCAATGGTGCTGGGCGTGCTGCCATTAGCCTATGCTACCGGTGCAGGCGCAGAAAGCCGACAGCAAATTGGCTGGGTTTTGGTGGGGGGGCTAACCTTTGGCACCGTGTTAACCTTGTTTGTGGTGCCGGCTGCCTATACGTTGATTGCGGCTAAAGCACCCAAGCGACGTGCTTAAACAGAGAAGTTAAAAATGCGACAAATTGTTTTAGATACAGAAACTACAGGTTTGGATCCTGATGATGGGCATCGATTAGTGGAAATTGCCGGGGTAGAGATAGCAAATCGTCAGCTAACAGGTAATCATCTACATTTATATGTGAACCCAGGACGCGACTCAGACCCCGAGGCGCTCGCAGTGCATGGTTTAACAACAGAGTTTCTAGCGCAGTACCCACCTGTTGAGCAGGTTATTGATGAGATTATTGCTTTTGTTAAAGGTGCAGAAGTGATTATTCATAACGCGCCTTTTGATACCAAGTTTTTGGATGCAGAGTTTACGCGCTTTGGCTATGCCCCTTTTAGTAGTTTTTGCGGAAAAATCACAGACTCATTAGTCTATGCGCGCGAGCTTCACCCAGGAAAGCGTAATAACCTAGATGCGCTTTGTGATCGCTACGGGATTTCTAATGAGCATCGAGTCTTACACGGGGCGTTACTGGACTCGGAGCTATTAGCCGACGTTTGGTTAGCGATGACACGTGGTCAAGAAAGCCTATTGATGAGCTTTGATCGCCACGATGATAACCAAAAAGACCAAAGCGGCTTAGCACGATTTGATGCCAGCCGTTTGCCTATTTTATATGCAACAGAACAAGACCAAGCTGCCCACCGAGCCTATCTGGATAAACTGGCCGAAAGCAATAAAGCTCCAGCCTTATGGGATAGCCTAGAGGGTAAAGCCTAAAGCTCAGTACGTAGGCGCCAAAGCTCAGGAAAAAGCACCACATCAAGCATTTTGCGTAAATAGTCTACGCCCGAGGTGCCGCCTGTACCACGCTTAAAGCCGATGACCCGCTCTACGGTAGTAAGATGCCTAAAGCGCCATTGGCGAAAAGCATCTTCAATATCTGTAAGCTTTTCTCCAAGCTGATAGACATCCCAGTATTGCTCTGGATTTTGATAGGCGATCAGCCAAGCGGCTTGAACATCGGCATTGGCCTGATAGGGTTGCGTCCAGTCGCGATCGAGATAAGCGGCAGGAACAGGTAGCCCTTGGCGTGCCATAAAGCGTAGCGCTTCGTCATACAGTGATGGGGCTTCATAAACATGTTGTACCGCTTGTAGAATATCGGCTCGGTGTGCATGTGGCTTAAGCATGGCGGCGTTTTTATTGCCTAGTAAAAACTCAATTTGACGATATTGATAGCTTTGAAAACCACTAGAGCGCGCCAGATAGGGACGTAAAGCACTGTATTCGGGTGGGGTCATGGTTGATAGCACAGTCCATGCGTGGACTAGCTGCTCCATAATTCGGCTTACACGCGCCAGCATTTTAAATACAGTATGTAATTGATCTTGTTGTAAATGGATTAAAGCGGCTCGCATTTCGTGCAGCATCAGCTTCATCCAGAGCTCACTGGTTTGATGCTGAATAATAAACAGCATTTCATTGTGGTCAGGGGATAAAGGGTGCTGCGCATTGAGAATGGCATCTAAATCTAGGTAGCTGCCATAGGTCATATCGTTAGAAAAATCTAATTGAGCGCCTTCGGCTTTTACAATCTCTTCTGGGTTTTGAGCATTGGTCATCATGTTTATTTATAAAGCACGTAATACGGCGCGAAAGGGGCTGGCGTCCGCTTCCATGAGTTTAAGTGGCAAAGCAATGAGTTCATAGTCCCCTGCATCGACAGCGCACAAATCAAGATTTTCTAGTACACGCATATCATAAGACAAAATACGCTTGTGGCTATCTAAACTTTTGCTGCTGGCTGGGTCGATGCTCGGAGTATCAATACCAATAAGACGAATGCCATGGGCATGGAGCAAGTCAATGGTTTCGGGCGCAAAGGCGGCAAACGAATCTTCCCAGACGTGGGGCACTTGGTCTTTATAGGTACGCACTAAAATCCGTGGGGGCGCATATAAAAGCGCATGTTCAATATGATGAGGTTGAATTAAGCCCGTACAACCAATGACATGCAACACACGACATGGCCCTAAAAAAGGGTGTAGATCCATCATGCCGGCACTGGCTGCTCCGGCTTTGTAATGCAGGGGGGCATCGGCATGCGCCCCCACATGCGGAGATAAGCGCAGCGTACTGACATTGACTGGACAGGTATCACTGAGCTGCCAAGTCCATGTTTGCTGATAGGGGGCATCACCGGGGAAAACGGGGCTTTGGCTATGGATAGGTGGTGAAATATCCCAGATTTTTCTATTCATGTTGCTGATCTCGCTGTAATCGAGGGTAATAAACCCCAATACAAAAGTCTGAGTACCATCAAAAAAGGGAGCCCGTTCGTAAGATCCATTTAAATGGGGGGCAGTGTATGTGCAGATTGTGATCAAGTCACGGCATTTTTTTCTAGGTTGGCATCGTATTTTTTGTGATCCAAGATATCGGCGAGGATGTGTACGGCTTTCCACACGTCCTGATAAGACGTGTATAAAGGGGTAAATCCAAAGCGCATAATATGGGGCTCACGGTAGTCGCCAATGACACCACGGGCAATCAGTGCTTGCATAACGGCATAGCCATGTGGATGGGCGATACTGATCTGACTGCCGCGGCGCTCGTGTTCTAAGGGGGTTTCTAATTGCAAAGGATGCGACCCGCAATATTGCTCAAGGAGCTGAATAAACAAATCACTAAGCGCCAGTGATTTAGCGCGAATTTTTTCCATGGTGGTTTGTTTGAAAACATCGAGACCGCAGGCGACTAAAGATAAGGAAATCATAGGCTGAGTACCGCAAAGCGCACCGCGTATATCGCCGGCAGCAGCAAAACTAGGTTGCATGGCAAAAGGAGAACGATGCGCCCACCAGCCGGTGAGCGGCTGTAAAAATTGCGCTTGATGCTTTTTGGGAACCCAGATAAACGCGGGAGCACCTGGGCCAGCATTCAGGTATTTGTACGTACAGCCTACCGCAAAATCCGCATGAGCGGCGTGAAGATCCACAGGAACCGCGCCAGCGGAATGACATAAATCCCAGATGATGAGGGCTTGATGTTGATGGGCGTGCGCGGTTAGCGCGGGCATATCAAGCATGTAGCCCGTGCGATAATTCACATGTGTTAGTAAGACGACGGCGACATCGGCATCAATGGCTTGGTAGAGTGCTTCCGGGCTATCGACGAGACGAATCTCATACGACTGACCTAGAAAATGGTTGATGCCCTCAAGGATATAAATATCGGTAGGAAAATTACTGCGCTCCGTGACAATCACCCGTTTGGCAGCAGTGGCAGGGTTTTGTTTTTGGATATGGAGGGCCGCCGCTACGGCTTTAAACAGGTTGACCGAGGTGGAGTCCGTAATGGCGACTTCGTCTTGAGCGGCACCGATCAGTGGAGCGAGCTCATTGCCTAGTGTAAGTGGGCGCTGAAACCATCCCGCTTTATTCCAGCTTTGGATTAGGTCTGTGCCCCACTCGTGCTCGATAATCTGTTGTGCGCGTTTTAATGCGGCTTTGGGTTGGGCACCTAGCGAGTTCCCGTCTAAATAAATGGTATTTTCCGGTAGGGCAAACTGCTCACGCAAAGGGGCGAGCTCGTCGCGGCGATCTAAATCAATACAGTGCGATAAAGTAATCATAATAGCCTTAGATAAAACGGAGGTTTTGTTGTGTATTATCTAAGGCTTTTTATAAATAGGCTATTGCGGTTTATGAGTAGTG
Source organism: Paenalcaligenes sp. (assembly GCF_030152715.1). Taxonomy (NCBI): domain Bacteria; kingdom Pseudomonadati; phylum Pseudomonadota; class Betaproteobacteria; order Burkholderiales; family Alcaligenaceae; genus Paenalcaligenes; species Paenalcaligenes sp. Next base: position 6,617 of record NZ_JASLIX010000004.1, on the reverse strand, counting down.
ATCCTTATTGATCGGGCTGAGCTTGGCGTGATTGGTCAAGGTAGTACCCAAGACGCCAAATATGGTGTCCGTTGCGTTCAAGCCAGCGATAACTATCGGTTTCAATTAAAATGTCGCGGTTTGAGGTTGTCTGTCCTGGCTGCTGTAATAGTGCTTTTCTGGTTTCTACAGAAAGCTCTTTTAAAGCTTTGGCTTCTATTTTAAGTTTTTTGACCCATTGGTCAGGGGTATTGTGTGTTAAGCCTGACTCAATTAGGCGTAATTGCTCTAAGCTGTGTTCGATAGCTTGTGCAAAAGCACGCTGATTCATTTCATGGCCATCTTCAATAAAATAGAGTTGACGGGATGCCAGACGTAATAGGTGGTCAATAGCGTGCAGCTGTGCCACCTGCATGGCATTTAAGCGTTGGTCGTCGCTATCAACGTGGATGCGCGTCACAAAATCAAAGACAGACTCTAAGGCTTGCATATGCTGTTGCAATGCCAAGCTTTTTGGGTGGGGCTGATTGGTGATGAGTAGGCGATGATACGTTAGCAGACGATGCGCTAAATCCTCAATGGTGCGTTGGGCGGCTTCTAGTGCAATATCCGGTACGCTTAGCAGGGTGCTATCCAAATGGGGGGTAAGATCATTGGCTTTTTCCGGCAAAAGTCGTTCAACAAGACGAGCAAATGCCTCGGTAAAGGGGAGAAATAAAGCAGAGCCAATTAAAATAAATAGGGTATGGAAGGCCGCTAAGCTAATCGCGCCCGGCTGGGTGCCTAGCCAGCGGGCAATTTGGGTTAATAGATATAAATAGCCCGGCAGCAATACCAGAGCAATAAGCCCCACCACCACATTAAAAAGAATATGCGCTAAGGCGGTTCGTTTAGCCGCCGTACTTGCGCCAATACTGACTAAGGCGCTGGTAACGGTAGTGCCAATGGCTGCGCCCACGATAACGGCTCCAGCCTGATCTAAGCTGATGGCTCCGGTATGGACCGCGGTAAGGGTGGTGGCAATCGCTGCTGTGGAGGATTGTAATAAGGTGGTTAGGGCAAAACCAATCAGCATAATAATAAGATGCGCACCTAGCCCCCCGACGGGGAGAGTCGCTAGATCAAAATGCCCAGTGAGTCCAGTCATCGCATCTTGCAGAGTGCGTAAGCCGAGAAATAAAATCCCAAAGCCAGCAATCGCCATACCAAAATCGGCTGCGCGCCCGCGAGCAAGCAGTTTAAGGAGAGCACCAATACCAATGAGCGGCATGGTATAGAAGCTAAGATTAATTTTTAACGCGACTCCTGACACGAGCCAACCTGCTGCGGTATTTCCAAGGCTGGCCCCCATCACTACGCCAATAGCATGACTAAAAGAAATCAGCCCAGCACTCACAAAGCCAATTAGTGTGACGGTAGTCGCCGTTGAGGACTGCATCATGGCTGTAAGAACGGCACCAGAACAAAATGCTTTGAGTGGTGTTCCCGTAAATCGCATCAATGCTTTACGTAAGGTCTGACCTGCAAATGCAACCAAGCCTTTAGAAAGCAGCATCATTCCGACTAAAAACAACCCCACTCCCCCGATAAAAGGGAAGATGACATCCACCATAAATAAAATTCCGTAAAGCAAATAAAGATAAGAGGATAACGCTAACTGTTGTATTGCTGTTGTTATTTTATTTCATTGCGTTATATATGTAATAATATAGCGGTGTGCGCCAGTAGCGAGTTATACCGTCTCGCTATAGGTGCCCCTGTTGATCAGGGGTTTGGGCCGCAGTGTGCTTGCTGCATGCTGCGGCTTCATTTTATATATATACCTACATATAGATAGTAAATTTATGGCAAAAAAACGATCTTCCTGTTTGGTTCCCGTGTCTGCTGTACCGGGGGTTTTTGTAGTGAATACCGTAACAGCGGCTTTATTGATGGCCGGTGTAGCCCATGCTAGTTCCGTGTTTGAGTTAGGAGGGGTTGTGGTACGCGGGGATATTAGCACCACAGAGCTAATCGGTGAGACCGCCATTAGCCAAGAGCAAATGCGTGAGTTCAATTTGTATGATGTGGGAGCTGCGCTGAACACACAGCCTGGTGTGAGCATCAGCAAGGGAGGGGCGCGCAATGAGACGACGCTATCCGTGCGAGGTTTTGATTCGCGTCAGGTGCCTATCTTTTTAGATGGTATTCCTCAGTATGTGCCTTATGATGGTAATGTGGATTTAGATCGTTTTACGACGTTTGATTTATCAGAAATTCGAGTAGCCAAAGGTGCCGCTTCCTTACTTTATGGTCCTAATACATTGGGGGGAGCGGTAAACTTAGTCACACGTAAGCCTACGGAAGTGTTCGAGGGGGATGTACGATTTGGTTATGCTACCGGTAATGAGCGTCTAGCGGCGATTAACTTTGGCTCAAATCAAGGGTTGTGGTATTTCCAAGGGGGGTTATCTTGGTTAGAGGCCGATAAATTTCCCTTAGGCCGCGGTTTTACGGATGGTAAAAAAACACCAACGGATACAGGCAGTTATCGTGAAAATGCGTTTCGTCGTGATAAACGTGCGTCGTTCAAAGTGGGTTTAACCCCCAATGCGACGGATGAGTATGCATTAGGGTATAGCCTCCAAAAAGGGCAAAAAGATCAACCCATCTATGCGGGGCAGCATGGCGACAAGCCGCGTTATTGGCGCTGGCCGTACTGGGATAAAGAAAGCGTGTATTTTATTAGTAATACCGCGCTTGGCGCTGATCACGATCTGAAGTTCCGTGTGTATCATGACGAATACAAAAACGGTCTTGATATGTACACCGATAGTAGCTACAGCAAACACGATCCTACCAGTGCGTATAAAGACAATACGTATGGGGGGGCGGTGGAGCTAGTGAGTCGTGCTATCCGCAATCATGAGCTGCATTTAGCGGTGCACTATAAGCACGATAAACATAAGGACGGGGATATTAGCTATAAAGATCGTACTTTCTCTGTTGCGGCAGAGGATCTGATCACGCTAACTGATACATGGCGCATGCGTGTGGGCTTAAGTCATGAACGCCGTAAAAGCCTTGATGCGGGAGTTTGGGAAAAAGGCAGCGGCAATGCCACCAATGGTTTGATTGAGGTCATGCATGATATCACCGATAGCACGGAGCTATACGCGAGTGCAGCCTATAAAACCCGTTTCCCCACCATTAAAGATCGTTATTCTGCGCGGATGGGTCGAGCATTACCAAGTCCTGATCTGAAAAGTGAAAATGCCCGTCACTTTGAAATTGGCGCGCGCAGCGAACCGTGGGCTGGAGCAAAAGTGGATGCTACTCTGTTCTATAGTCAGGTGCGCGATATGATTGATACGGTCACCTTCGAATCTAACCTATGTCCTACCCATAAAGTAACGGGCTTCTGTGATCAGGCGCAAAACGTAGGTAAGGTGCGCCGTCATGGTGTGGAGCTGGGCCTAGAACAGCGATTTAGCCCTACTTTAGCAGCAGGGGTTAACTACACTTATTTACATAATAAGAATCAAAGTGATCCTGAGCGTCGTATCCGTGACATTCCTAAGCATAAGGCTTTTGCCTATGTGAACTGGAGTCCGGCAGAGCAGTGGAATGTGATTGCTTCGATGGATGCCGAAAGTGGGCGTTACTACTCATACACGAAAAACAAGCAAGACCATTACACACAAACGGCTGGTTTTGTTACATTTGGTCTAAAGGGTGTATGGACACCACGTCATGACTTGTCTTTTGAAGCGGGTGTGCGTAATCTAGGTGACAAAAATTATGAGTACAAAGAAGGCTATCCTATGCCAGGCCGTGTTTGGTTTGGTGGGGTAACTTATCGTTTTTAAAGGGTTAATCATGAATCGCCGTGCTTTATTAAAAGCATTAGGCAGCACGATGTTATTAACAGGGGGCGTGTTGCCCCCTGTGGTATTTTCACAAACTGTGCCTAATGTCACTTCACCTCTTTTCCACGTATTTGGCACCCTGCCAGAGCCAGTGGAAATCAAACGTGTTTTTGCGGCAGGAGCCCCTGCTGGAGTGATGTTAAATAGCTTAACGCCGAAGCAATTATTGGGCTGGCCTTTTGCGTTACCAGAAAATGCTTTGCCTTGGCTCAGTGAGCATAGTCGACAACTACCGGTGGTCGGGCGTCTTGCGGGTCGAGGCAGCACGATTTCGACAGAGCAACTTTTGGCGTTAAAGCCAGATGTTATTGTCGATGTGGGCGATGTGAATGCGCATTATCTTTCCTTGGCGCAGCAGTTTTCCGAGCAAACCGGTATTCCTTATATTTTGGTCGAGGGTCGAATCGAGGACACACCAGAGCAGTTGCGGGTGTTAGGTACGGTACTTGGCCATCAGCGCCATGGGCAACAGCTCGCAAACGCCGCGCAAGAGATTTTAGATGATATCGCAGCGAAAAAATCGGCGTATAAAGGCGATATGCCGTCAATGTATTTGGCGCGCTCTGCAGATGGTTTAGAAACAGGGGCAGGGCAGTCGATTCATAGCGAAGTTATACGTTTGGTGGGCGCAGAAAATGTAGCGGGCACAATGGAAGGAGAGCAGTTAGTTCGGGTGTCCATGGAGCAGGTTTTAGTGTGGAATCCCGATGTGATCCTGACACAAGATGTCGCGTTTTATCGCGATGTTTATCAAAATCCCTTGTGGCAGGATATTCCAGCGGTAAAAAATAAAAAAGTGGTGTTTGTGCCGACGGTTCCTTTTGGTTGGTTGGATGTTCCCCCAAGCATTAACCGTTTATTTGGAGCGCTTTGGTTATCGGGGTGGCTCTATGGTGTAGAGCAAAAGCGAATGGTTGAACAGTTACGTCATCTCTTTATTTTGTATTTTGCCTTTGATCCTGGGATAGAGGCATTGCAGGCGCTAATCACCAGCCCGGTAGACTTTGCGTAGGGGAAGCGGTTGTTTGAAGCACGATGGCTTTGGCTCAATAGTGTTTTAGGCTTGGTGTTTGTGTTGGCCTTGTTAGCGAGCCTAACCTTAGGCAAATACCCGCTCCAACTCCATCAGGTACTACAAAGCCTTTATACCTTAGGACAAACCAATACCCCCGCTGATCTCGTCGTGTGGAATTTACGTATGCCACGTTTGGTCGCGGGGATCGTAGTGGGGGCGGCCTTAGCCGGAGCTGGAGCCACGTATCAAGCCATGTTCCGCAACCCATTGGTCTCGCCGGATATTCTGGGGGTATCTGCTGGGGCTGGTTTGGGGGCTGTGTGTGCTATTTATCTGGCCTTACCCTTAGCAGGGGTTCAGCTTTTTGCTTTTGCCGGGGGCATGGTGGCAGTGGGGTTGGTGTCGGCTATTGCCCTAGGTAGTCGTCGCTACGATCCCGTATTGGTGCTTGTGCTAGCCGGTGTGGCCGTTGGCACACTACTTGGCGCGGGGATTTCACTGATTAAAATTTTAGCGGATCCCTATACCCAGCTGCCCACGATTACATTTTGGTTATTAGGCGGGCTAAATGCGGTAAGCTGGCGTGAGCTTGGCTGGGCGCTGCCATTTATGACGGTGGGTCTGTTGCCTTTATTTTTATTGCGCTGGCGTATTAATTTGCTTAGCTTAAGTGATACCGAAGCACAGTCGTTAGGGGTTAATACAGGGCGTTTGCGGTTCTGCTTAATCGTTTGTGCAACCTTGATGACGGCGGCCTCAGTCTCATTTACTGGCATGATCGGTTGGGTTGGTTTGGTTATACCTCATATGGCACGGCTTTTGGTTGGCCCGGAGTTTTCGCGCTTGCTTCCGACTTCTTTGCTGATGGGGGCCAGCTTTTTGGTGATTACTGATAATGTGGCGCGCAATGGAGCACAAATGGAGCTGCCTTTAGGCGTGTTGACGGCATTAATTGGGGCGCCCTTTTTTTTATATTTGCTTTTAAAAGGGCCGCGTCGTGGCTAGTACGGTCATTATGCAAGCTCAGCAGTTGGCTATTGGCTATGGTACAAAAACCATCGGCTCATCCATTGATTTTAGCTTGCGAGCCGGTCAAACGCTGTGTGTGCTCGGCCCAAATGGGAGTGGAAAATCCACCCTATTTAAAACCTTATTGGGATTACAACCTGCTTTGGCCGGACAGATTCATATACTCGGTCGCCCTTTAGCGCACTGGTCTAAGCGAGAGTTGGCGCAACACATTGCCTATGTTCCCCAACAAACACAAAGCATTTTTGCCTTTGCTGTATTGGATATCGTAATGATGGGGCGCAGTGCTTATATTGGCCTGTTTGCGAGTCCTTCAGCCAAGGATCGTGATTTGGCTTTGCAGTGTTTAGCGCGTCTTGGTATTGAGCACTTAGCATCGCGCTTGTTCTTGCAGCTAAGCGGGGGCGAGCAGCAGTTAGTGCTGCTGGCGCGGGCATTGGTGCAAGAGCCTCAAGCACTGATTTTGGATGAGCCTACGGCCAGCTTAGACTTTGGTAATCAAATCCGAGTCTTAGAACAAATACAAGTCTTACGCGAGCAAGGGTTAGCGATATTTTTATGTACGCATCAGCCTGAGCATGCTTATCGGGTTGCGGATCAGGTCTTGTTATTGAAAAAAGGCCAGGTGATGGCAGCCGGAGATACTGCCAACACCCTGACCTTAACCACACTTGCTCAACTGTATG
>NZ_JASLIX010000001.1:0-5460 GCF_030152715.1 Paenalcaligenes sp. | reverse complement strand
GGCACGTATCCAACATATTTTCTGTGACACACGTAAAGTCACTTTGCCACTCCCAGCATCCCCCCACCATATCTAAGGTGACAGTCACCGAGTTGATTTCCTTTGATGGGGTTGTATCAATACAGACACGCTGATTCTGCTGACACCCCAACACATCAGGAACGGTAGTCGGCGGTAAATGGGTGTTAGTAGCAGGTACGCACACTTTCTTCCATCCGTCGGGTCTACATACCCGTTGCCCCTCTACTGTGGTGTAAGACAAGCACATTTCCTCTTCAGACTCAAAGGGCTTGCATGGCGGGAAAGTGTACTCAGTAGGCTGAGCCTGAGCTAATGGCCCTACTCCCATTAAAAATAATGAAAAAAGACAAAGGATTAGTTTTCTCATCTTAATAGCACCTGATTAAACGGCGAGCAGTTACTAACCCAGTTGTAATGACAAGCGGGATCACACTTCGCTCTAACTCGAAACTCGCTATACATCTCACCATAACCCCCAACAATGGTGCGTGAGAAAATTCTGTTTTTGCCGTTTTTAAGGTATGGACGAATATCTATGCTTAAGTTTCTTGAATGGCTTTGTTTTCGCTCAGGGTTTCCGTAACTGTTTGGCCCATATTTAACTCGTAGTTGATTTGGCAGCAAAGATCCGCACGCCTCCTCCCATTTAGTACAATAATCGTTATCACCGCCTGATGACTGAACGCATTTTTGATACGGGCTTACACATTTCGTATATGTTTCTAGCTCTAAGCGATCACCAGAAAACGGACCCATATAGACAAGGGCATCATTTACACGTAGCAAGTACCAGTCATCGAAATCTACGCGTACCAAATCAAATTTAGTAATTTTTTCTACATTATCAATATCGACAGTTAATGTCCTATCAAAAACAGTACCGCGGCCTCCATTCCAGTAGTTATCACCAATCGTCCCAAAACTTAAATGCCAATTCCCATTCCCCATGTGATAGAGGGCTGTATTTGTATCAGACGAGTTAGTAGCGGGCAACACACCTGACGGCGAACATCCATCCCAGGGCTGAGGGGTACACGTCACATTCATCGTTTCTCGGCAATAACGTCTCTCAATCGAAGACGTTTCATGGCATGACTCCACGACAAACTCTGCGGGGATATTAATGGTTTGCTCTGAGCACACACCTGCCTCTACGCTTTCACCTTTATCGGGTATCCACACATTTAACTCATCATCGGGGTGAATTTCTTTACGCACTCGCCACCCATAATCATCAGCCAAAAAATTAATGGCGTCGCACTCTTGATCAAAAAAAGCAATTTGATCAGTAATCGCTTTATTTTTTTCCGCTTCACTCATTCCTAGCCACTTAACAGGCCCAAAGGCTTCCATAGCTGAGGTTTGTGGATCAAACTGCTCACGATCACAGTTGCCTGACGTATAGCTGCTGCTTTGTGTAATTCTCGACATTCCTATATCTAGCATGCTGCCAAATCCCCCATCATAACTTTGCTGTTGTATAGGGTTTTCTTTATAAAAAGGGATCTGCTGCGCATTTTGCTGCGTAAACTGGCTCGTTCCTACATCATTTAATCTCTGATTTCCCAAAGCCTGGCCTTGGGTATGAGCCTCTTGGTTATCGATAGCGAAGGTAACAGCGCTCATTGCGCTCAATGCAAACGCTCCTACGCCCATTGCCCACGACCTTTTGTTATTCTTCATACTGATAGGCTCCTATTAGTTCCTCCCTCATTCTTTTTTCAGCTTGAGCGGTGACTCGCTTTACTTCTTCAGTCAATACAGGCGGATCACCATTAGCACACATATTTAATTGAATAGGTGGAAAGTCCACCGTAATAAACTGTAGCGTCTGAGTCGGTACACCCGCTTGTTGCATATCGATTTGAATTCGCGCGCATCCTACTTGTTTATAGTGATGCACTATCGTTGTTCTAACTTGTATTGGCTCTCTAGAGCGTGTAATCAATTGCAGCTGTACCGCTTCGTCTTCTGTTAGGAACCCTTTAACGTAACCCAACGGCGAATTAAAGACCTTTAGAATTTGCTCGGGGGCGATCCCTTCCATAGTAAGACTTGCTTGTGCAGGCATAGCCAAACCGCCCCCGATGAGCGCAAGAGCTGCGATTTTAATACGTGTTTTTTTCATATTTATTCTGCATCCAACATTTTTTGAGCTAACTCTCGAACGAACTGAAACGCTGAATCACGGCGAAAATAATCTAACGCGGCCATCAGTGAAATATCACCAGAGATAGACGTGTACCCTAAATTCGTAGCGCACTCATTCCCCCCACCACACCCTGAATCTAAGCCACTTACGTCTGACGTCATAACGAACGTAGGGACATTTTTGACATTGAACGTCTCAAAGAGCTCAGGATGTATTTGCCATGCAGCCCCATGCTCATTTACTTTTTTTGCCAGGTTCTTTGTTTTTTCTAAGGAATCATCCACAAAACCTCTCAGCACAACTGTTGCCCCATATTGATAGGCTTGTCTAGATAAGTTCTTTAGTGTTCTTTCAGGCATTGAGAACGAAACAAAGATAAGCAAGGCACCTTGGCCTAATTCACTGGAAGCGGGCAATGATTCCATGGCTCGTTGTGTATGTTGCTGCCCTAGCTTATCAATCAGTTGACGCATATTTTCATTTTTCATAGCCTGGGCTTTATTAGCCTTTAACTGACTCTCGTAGGCTTGCTGATTTCCCTCTTGATTAGGTCGAAATTTGTACTCGAGGGCACCTTTCTTCTGCTCCTGATCCACTTGTCGCAAGGACTCAACAACAAGGTTATTCATTTTTTGTTGTGCTTGCTCATCTACGGCTTTACCATCTAATCCCATGCCACCAATGGCCTGCATCGCTTTATCTATGTCACGTATTTGCTGCTCTCTTAACCCCTCTATTAAAGCAGGTGGTTGTGCATAGCTCTGTGACACGGCCCCAATAAACATAGCGATAAATAGAAGTTTTTTCATAAAATGCCTTGCTCTACTTTTAAACTGAAAGTTACTTTACGTAGCCCAAAATGATCATGGCCATGCACCTGAACAGCAGTCACGCTTTCTAAAGATGGCATAACCAAAATCCCTATATTTAGGGGCTGGCACTTCCATTCCTGACTCAACGAGCATGGTAGTTCTACCAATAGGATCACAACAACGCCCCATAATTTTCTTTGTTTGGGGTACGGGCCAAACCCGTGTAATTTTATATTGACGCTTATCCATAATAGGCTGCCAAGAGCCGTGATCTGAACACGCATTTTCCGACCCATACATAGCCGACATAGCTTTAAACTCATGCTGCCATGCCAATAAACGCGTGGTTAGCAAACGCGCTGTTGTCTCATTAGTATGATGTGGATCCACAAAACCAGAATAGGGATAAATATTGCCCCAACTACCCGCAACCCAAAAAAGCTCAGGTCTAGGAAAATCCACCAACGCTGCGATCCCGTCTGCCGTACCTGCTGCAAGAGCTGTCATATTGGCCACAGCAAATACTAACGGGTTCATAGCAGTAGATATTTCCCAGTCGTCATAAGCGGGATCAACCTCTGTAGGCCACTCAGGTGATAATGATCCTTTTGTTAAGCAACTGCTATCGAGTAATACATCCAAGACGTACATAAGTGGATTGGTATATCCATGCACCCACTGAAAAGAACTTTTTTCCGAATTAACAGAGATAGTGCTTGTTCTATCTGCAATAAAGCCTAGTTTTGTCGCATTGATAGGCACATTTAAATGCACCCCACCGAGCAAAGGAAAGCACCAAGGCACGGTAGTCACGTCAGTTAAATATACGGGCTCCCAAAATGAGGTCGGCACGCCTATTTGGGGGGGGTTGTCACACGCACATGCCACACTATTAAACCCTGTATCGAAATCCTCCCCATCCTTTTGAAAGATATTGGTTCCAAATAAACGTATGGGGTACACACAAGACCAACATATATCAGTAATCGGATTTAAAAATTTACCTTCACATGCTAATTGGCCAACAACACTGTTAGCTTCCTGCGCTTGAGCCGCCCCCAGTGCACCAAACAGCATAAGCGCGATAGAGGCTAAAGTCTTTTTAATTCGCTTCATTGCCCTATCTCCACCACCTTAATTTTCTTATCCACTTGGGATACCACGGCGGGAACGCGTTTAATATTAAAGCGCGTGGTGAAATTTCCGTTTATATCGTAATAGACGCGCTGCTCCGTCTCTCGCATCATATCTAAGTACGACCCACCCGTTAAAATCACTTTATCTTTTGGGTGCTCTTTAAGGCGTTTCATAGCAAAATCTACCTGCCATTGCTCTCGCGCATCAATCAAAATAATTGACTTGCTCCAAGCCATGAAATTAAACGGATTTATGCGGGTTCCCGCCAAAACCGCCAAGCGGCCTTGGTCATCATAAATGTTTTCATGCACGGTGTAAGTAGGATCTACGTAGTAAGTAGTAGGTTCAATAACAGTCGTGATGCCTGGCACTGGATCAGGATTTTCCAAGCCATTAATATACTCATCACGGTAGCGTTCCTGTATTGCTTGTAATTTACCGCTTTTTTCCATTTCCTCTAATCGCTCGATCATACGTTGAACGCCGTGGGGTTCTTCTATCGCCCACTCATTGCCATATTGCCCTAGCTCTTGAGCCTGAGCACTGGTGCTTATAGCAGTAAGCCATAACGCTGCTATCACGCTTCGTTTCATCATCAGTGCCTCATTTCTTTGAAAGGTACACCCTTCTATATGAATATCAATTAATATGAATTAATTTAAATCATACTAGAAAATGTTTATACTTTCTTCAGGTTTTCAGATTCAAGCAAAGAAACGACAAAACATAAACAAAATCCACCATTGACCCGCCCCCTTCCCTCTACTTCATGTTCAAGGGACTACTCATAAAAAAACCCACAACCAAAAAGGCTGTGGGTTTGTGTACTTCTTTAGACTAAGCAATCAAAACCAATCGACTGCTTTATTGCCTAAAGCATTTATCATCCCTTTGTCTGACGATACTAACGTAGCGCCCAAGACATGGGCATGTGTAGCTATCAGAAAATCCATATAAGATAGTGATAGCCCTTGATTCTCTAATTGCCTACGGAATACACCATACTTATTAGAGACGTTTACATCCCAAACTACAACGCTAAGCGTCTCTAAGAGACTGTTTATAGCTTTTTCTAACTTGGGACGTGGTTGCTTGGCTAAACCATAACGTAATTCAGCCACTGTGATATTAGAAACAACTAACTGACTAGGTTTATGCTTAATAATGTTCTCTCGTACCCTTCCTTTGCCAAGAACCGCATAAGATATGGCATTAGTATCTAGCATATAAATCATTCTTCCCATCCTTCAAAAATATCTTTGTCGGAAGCGGGTGATTGATCTCTAGCTAAATCCTCTAAAAAACCTTCTTTTTCAGAGGCTGGCACTTCTTTTAAAG
>NZ_JASLIX010000140.1:0-5966 GCF_030152715.1 Paenalcaligenes sp. | reverse complement strand
CACCCACCAAGCTAATCCCACCGTGAGGGGATTGCGAGATTCTGGGGGGTGGATCACAACAGAGTGTAGACAGCATTGTCTAGTTAACGCAATTGGCTTTGCTGAAATTGCTTGCAACCTGGCGCCTCGGCGGTTTAGTGTGTCCAGTTATAGACCGCACGGTCTGTCTAGTGTAGGTTGATCTGCAGCCCGTCCTGCGGATCCAGACAAGACCGCCGCAACGCACGATCAACTGGAGAAATTCACCATGACTGCAACTACCACCACCCGACCGAGGCCGAAGCGTAAGCCCCGGCCGCAAGGCCAGTGGCTCGTCGACGGCACTACTCCGCTCAACGACGACGAGAAGATTAAGCAAGAAGACGCCGGCCTCGGCGTCATCGACCGCATTCGCGAGACCTACGCGAAGCAGGGCTTCGAGTCCATCCCGAAGGAGGACCTCGCGCCCCGCTTCAAGTGGGTCGGCCTGTACACCCAGCGCCGCCCCGGCCTCGACGGCGTGGCCACCTCCACGCTGAGTACCGAAGAGCTGCAGGATAATTACTTCATGATGCGCATCCGCCTCGACGGCGGACTGGTCAGCAGCGAGCAGCTGCGCGTCATCGGCGAGATTTCTAGCGACTACGCCCGCGATACTGCGGACTTCACCGACCGCCAGAACGTCCAGCTGCACTGGATCCGCATCGAGGACGTCCCGACCATCTGGGACAAGCTCGAGGCCGTCGGGCTGGACACCAACTTCGGCTGCGGCGACGTGCCCCGCGTCATCCTGGGCTCCCCGGTCGCCGGTATCGCTGCCGACGAGATTATCGACGCAACCCCGGCCATTCACACCATCAAGGAAGAACTACTTACCAGCGGCGAGTTCGACAACCTGCCACGCAAGTTCAAATCCGCGATCAGTGGTAACTCCCGTCAGGACGTCACCCACGAGATCCAGGACCTGGCGTTTATCGGCTCGAACCACCCGGAGCACGGCCCCGGCTTTGACGTCGGGGTCGGCGGCGGGCTGTCCCCCAACCCGATGCTCTCTCAGCGCCTCGGTGCCTGGGTACCTCTGGAAGAGGTCCCGGAGGTGTGGGCCGGCGTGGTCCGCATCTTCCGCGACTATGGCTACCGCAAGGTCCGCAACCGCGCGCGCCTGAAGTTCCTCGTCGCCGACTGGGGTGTCGAGAAGTTCCGCAAGGTGCTGGAGGAGGACTACCTCGGCCGCAAGCTCGTCGACGGCCCGGACCCGGGGGAGTACCCCGGCTACCGCGACCACATCGGCATCCACGAGCAGCGGGACGGCAAGGTCTACCTGGGGGTGAAGCCCACGGTGGGGCACACCGACGGCGCTCAGCTGCAGCGCCTCGCGGAGCTCGCCGAGTCCTATGGCTCCACGCGCCTGCGCACGACCCCCGATAAGGAGCTGCTCTTCCTGGATCTGACCCCGGAGAATGCAGACAAGCTCGCCGCCGAGTTGGAGAAGGAGGGCCTGTCTGCGAAGCCTTCGGCCTTCCGCCGAGACATCATCAGCTGCACCGGCCTGGAGTTCTGCAAGCTCGCGCACGTCGTGACGAAGCAGCGTGCCATTCAGCTGGTCGACGAGCTGGAGGAGCGGGTCGGTGACCTCGACGTCCCGCTGAAGATCTCCCTGAACGGCTGCCCAAACTCCTGCGCCCGTTCCCAGGTCGCGGACATCGGTCTATCCGGCAAGGTGCTGACCGACGAGGACGGCAACCGCGTTGAGGGATTTCAGGTGCACCTGGGCGGCAAGGTCGGCCTGGAGCCGGGCTTCGGCCGCAAGCTGCGCGGCAACAACGTGTTCTCTGAGGACGTCGGCGACTACGTGGTCCGCGTCGTTGAGAACTTCAAGGAGCAGCGCGAGGCTGGCGAGGAGTTCAGCGCCTGGGTCGCCCGCGCTGAGGAGGAGGCACTGCGATGAGTGTTCCAGATACTGATTCCCTGCCGCCGGTGAACCAAGCGATCGGTGGGAAGTCCGGGCATAGCAATGGTCGGCGCGCGACCGTGAACTTCTGCCCCTACTGCATGGGGGAGAATCTTTTTCCGACCACGGAAACGGATAATTCCTGGCAATGCCGCGAGTGCCGTCGTGAGTTTTCGGTGAAATTCCACGGCCTGCTGGCCTAAGCAGGTATCCTCTGCTCGGCCGGCGTGTGGAATATGGCTAGCCGGGACGCAGCTCACAGTAGGATAAGCGACATGCATGAGCTCGGAAGCCCAGGATTTGCCGTTCTCGACGTCGAGACCACCGGTTTCAGTACCGCCCACCGCGTGCTGGAAATCGGGGTCGTCCTACTTTCTGCCACCGGCGAGGTGGAGGGCAGCTGGTCCAGTCTGATCAACCCGGACCGCGATATTCCCAATAGTTCGATCCATGGGGTCTATGGTCGACACGTGAAAGACGCGCCGGCTTTCGCCCAGATCGCGCGCGAACTCTTCGGCCTCTTAGACGGCCGGGTGCTGGTCGCCCACAACGCGCGCTTCGACGCCCGGATGCTCTCGCAGGAATTGGCCCGCGCGGGCCTGGCTCCGGAGGAAACCATCCCCGGGTATGTCTGCACCATGGAGCTTTCTAAGCGGCTTTTGCCCGGCATGCCCAGCAAACTGGGGGATGTGCTCACCCGCGTGGGTATCAGCAACCGGGACGCTCACACCGCCCTGGCGGATGCCGAGGCCACGGCGGAGCTTGTCCAATACTTCCTTCGGAACGGAGTGACGCTCCCCGGGGCTGCGTCTATCACCATCGACGCCCGCCCGCTGAGCCAGTTGGCCGCCGATTCGGCTGTGCCGTTGACTCGCGAGGCAGCAGAGGCAGCTCATCACGAACAGGAGCAGGCCGCCACTGAGGAGGCCCAACCGTTGGAACTGCGTCCGGGTGACCGGGTGACCTTGACCGGGGAGATGAATAGGCCTCGATCCGAGTGGGAGAAAGAGATCCGAGAGCACGGGCTCATTCCGGGGTCCTTGACGAAGAACACTCGGGTGCTGGTTGCCGCCGACGTGGACTCCTTGAGCGGCAAGGCGAAGAAGGCACGGCGCTATGAAATTCCAATCCTGACCGAGCAGGAGTTTTCTGTGCTGCTGGCGGGCATCAGTGATGAGGAGGAGCGGATAACTCCCGAAGCAACGGTGCCTAATCCGCCCGAGGTCGAGACACCGGACTATGCCCCGGAAGGAGAAAGCGCTTATATGGATGATTTCTACTCGGGAAGCTCTGATTCCGCGGCGGAAGTCTTTTACGAGGAGCCCAGTCGCGAGTCGCTACTGGCAGCACTGAATCTTGCGCAGGATGCCCTGGGGCTGATCGCTAATCAACACCGCGGCCTGGATAAGGCTCTGCTACCGGACTCGGCCAACGGGATGCTCAGTGGCCGAGCTGCCGACGTTTTGGCTCAGCTAACCGACCCGGAGGGGGACTATCAGCAGGTCAAACTCCAGGTGCGGGGGACAGCGTCTTCCGCGCTGGCGGGCTTTTATGCCGGTTTGGACGCACGTGAACAGCTCATCGCCCGGAAGAGGCTGGGCACTACCTCGCCGGCCACCCTAGATACGCTCGGTAAAGAATTGGGCTTGACCCGCGAACGCGTACGCCAGCTACAGAGACCACTTGCGAGTCGCCTGGAGGAACTGGCCAATCGCGGGGCAGTGGCTGAGCTTCGGGAGGCGATGGCAGCCCATGCTTTCCCGGTGGCGCGCATCGGGGGGATCGTCGAACAGCTCCCAGAGCTGCGAGAGGAGGTTCCCGGTTGGGGCCTACGCCTCGCCGAGATTATCGATGCGGTAGATGGTTCCTTCGCCATTGAAGAGGACTGGGTGTGCTTCCCATCTCTGAAGGTGGCTCGGGAGCGGACCGAAAATCTACTCAAGCAGGGCAGCGATGACTATGGGGTGGTCCCGTTGGACTGGGTGGAGGAGCGCACGGCGCTCAGCCCCGCTGACCTGCGTGAATGGCTCGATCACTGTGGGTATCGATTGTTCGAGGGGCATGTGCTCACCGAAACTCGTTCGCTCCCTGCCCTTGGGGCGGGGGTTCTCTCCATCCGTGGCGAGCCGCAAGATCTCGATTCGTTGTATGAGGCGATTGGACAGGGGAGGACGAATCGTTCCTTGGCGAATTCCCTGAACGCTTCCGAGAGGATCGTGAGGGTCAGTGCGACTAAGTGGGCGCTGTCGGAGTGGGGGTATGAGGAGTACAGCACGCTGGCGAAACTTATTGAGCGCCGTCTCGTCGCCGCGACTGACGCGGGAGATGAGGGGGTCCCGCTGACCGCCTTGCTGACAGAACTACCCGCCAAATTTGACGTCGCGGAAAATTCGGTGCGGACCTATGCATCAACCGGCCAGTTCGAGTTGGTTGATGGAATCGTCAAGTGGCGTTCGGCGGCACCGGAAATGACCTCCACGCCGGAGGATTCTCGCGGCATGTATTGGCGTGATGGCAGGTGGAAGTTGCTGATCACCGTAACCAGTGATCACCTCCGTGGCTCCGGCAGTGGGGTTCCCGGCGGAGTGATCCATATGCTGGGGTTGAAATATAACGAGTCGGCCGAACTGCCCAGTGAGATTGGTACGCAGCGAGTGACCTGGGGGCCAACCAGTAACACCCTGGGAACCATTCGACGTTTGCTGGAGCATCAGGGGATCGGTGAGGGAGAGCGGGTTTGGCTGGACTTCCACGAGGGCGAATACTTCTCCCTGGAGCGCGCCCGGCCACAACAAGGAACCGAGGGGTTAGCCGCGCTCGCTGAACACGTGGGTGAAGATCCGGAAGGCGATGACGAAGCCCTGCGCTCTGTGATTTCTCGAGCCTTGGGGCTGGGGGATAACGGAGCGAACCGCCGTATCCTTAGTCGCTTCCGTGCCCGGCAGGATGGCTTTGCTGTCCAACTACTCGAAGACCTCTGGCTCTAGCGCTGGGGGGCAGAGTTCGGAAGCCCGGGCACAGCAACGGTCGACGTGCGACCGTGAACTTCTGCCCCTACTGCATGGGGGAGAACCTGTTTCCGACCACGGAAACGGATAATTCCTGCCAATGCCGCGAGTGCCGTCGCGAGTTTTCGGTGAAATTCCACGGCCTGCTGGCCTAAGCCAAAGCGCTGGGCACATAGCGAAACCCCGGCCCCGAGGTGCTGAACCGCGGGCCGGGGTTCTTGTCTTTGGTCACTGACACTGCCCGAGACCTCTGGTAGGCATGGGTCATGAGCACTTTTGCATTGCAGAATCCAAGTACTGGCCAAGAAGAAGAGCAGTTCAACCGCATCAATGATGCCGACCGCGATGCAATTCTGGATCGCGCCACCGCTGCAGGCGAGCAGTGGCGTCAGACTCCGATCGCGCAGCGCGCGGACGTCCTGCGGAAGACCTCGAAGCTGTTCCAGGAGAACAAGGAGCAGCTGGCTGAACACATCGGGCGCGAGATGGGCAAGCTGACCCGTTGGGCCGAGGCGGAGATCGACATCGTTTCGGACATTTTCACCTGGTACGCCGAGCATGCCCACGAGCTCATGGCAGATGAGCAGCTTTCCCAGCAGGGCGCGCAGCAGACCTGGGTGCGCAAGGAGCCCCTGGGCGTGATTCTGGGCATTATGCCGTGGAATTTCCCCTACTACCAGGTCGCCCGCTGGGCAGCGCCGAACCTGCTGCTGGGCAACACCCTGGTCCTGAAGCACGCATCCATCTGCCCGCTGTCCTCCCAGGCCTGCCAGGACCTGCTGGAGCAGGCCGGGCTGCCGAAGGATGCTTTCATCAACGTGTACGCCTCCGGCTCCCAGATGGATGCCTTTGTGGCGGATAAGCGTGTGGCGGGTGTGTCCCTCACCGGATCCGAGCAGGCTGGTGCCGCCGTGGCGAAGACCGCCGGCGAGCACTACAAGAAGTCCCTGCTGGAGCTGGGCGGCAACGACCCCTTCATCGTGCTCGACGATGAGAACCTGGACTGGGTGCTGGAGCAGTTCACCAAG
>NZ_JASLIX010000100.1:0-14235 GCF_030152715.1 Paenalcaligenes sp. | reverse complement strand
CTTACCCGCTTGTTCTTCGGTAATGGCGTAGCGTGGTAACACTGTGACTCGTCTAACTGGCCAGAGCTTGTCAATTTGCTTGGTTGAACTTTGGGTATCAGAAGTAGACGCCAACGCTAAATAACGAATTTCCTCGGCAATGTGCTGCTTAAATTTCTGCAAAAACGTGCTTTGCGGCAGGTGATACCACTGCGCTGTACCTTGCTCAAATTTTTCAAAGTAGCCATTATCACGGCCGCGTTGTCCACCCAATGCCACTGTCATCGTCAAATCAGGGTACAGTACTTGGCGCATACCGTAATAAGGTATGCGTGCAGCGTCTTGTACGTAGAGCTTTTCCGCCATGCCAGCCAAGGGATACATGGCTTCATTGTTTTGCCCTGTTTGTGTATTCGGCGCTGTTCCAATTTGCGCTTGCAAGAACGCTAGCAACCACTGGTGACCGGAATAACTGCTCTTAGTCTGGGTAGGATCAGTTTGACTAGGCTCATCTTGGCTAGGTAACAGGGCAAATGCGCCAATACCCACTTCTTCTATAGCAGCTGCGTAGGGGTTGGGTGTTGTGGCTTGATTAAAAAAGCCTGGGTATAAAGCAAACGCACCAAAAACTGGGCGGCTTTTTTTAGCAGGTTGGCCAGCGTTTCCACTTGATGATTCATGTCCGTGAGGTTCTGATAAACGAATGAGAGCATCACGATAACGGTGCATTTGGTTGATAGCATCGTCTGGTACGTAATCCGTATTTTCAATATCTTCATTGCTATCATCAAAGCGGTTTTTCTCGGTTTTAATGCGGTACTTGGCATCAAACAGCCAAATAAACTGCTTTTCTTCTGATGAGTCTGCTTTCGTTAAATCAGCGCTTTTAGGCAGTGTCACTTCCAACACAATATCCGGCTCTTGGTTAACCAAGTACGAGCGGATTGATTGGCCCTTTTTGGTAAATTTCGGCTCGTGTGCCAGCCGAGCGGTCACACCATCGCTGCGTTTAAAACGAAAGGCTCCAGCAAACCCATCTTTTAGTTGGTACTCAAAAAAGTCATTCTGGGCGAGCTTAGTCGCACCGTTTTCCACCAATTCAAAGCCGAGATCCTGCTCTAAAATCTGTTTCAAACACAAAAAGCACCACACTTCGTAAATCTCAGCCACCGACTTCATTGAAATGCTCGACTGATTGCCAAACACATCTAAATAAAATTTCAGCTCCTGCCAAACACGATACACCGCACTGTAACCAGTTTTTTGCTGTAGCACTAACGACTCACGGCTTAACCCAGTGTATGCACCCACCTCTTTTAAAAAACTCTGACCTAACACTTTTTGTAGCGGCTGCTGCCAACTATGTAGCTCATTTAAAAACGAATCCGACAACCGTTGCCGTTCTGGTGCTTGGTTACTTTGCCTAAGCTTTTGTTCAAATTCCGCTAATTGCCGTTTGCTTTTACTCACCGCCATTTTGATAAAGCGGTTTTCTGGGGTATCCACACTCAGCTTCTTTTTTTCAACCGCATAGCGTTTATCGTGCTGGCCATTGGCAAAGTCTTGCTTGACTTGCTCTGCTAACTTATGCGGCAAGCCGTCTTTTAATTTAGCCGCTTTGATATTAGCAACCGTTGTTTGCAAGCGGCTATGGGGTGCGGCACAAATCACTTTTAAGCCTTGCTCAAAGCGCTCCCTTAACGCGGCAAAATTAGCCAACCACATCAGTGGAAAATGCCCACGTTGCTGGCTGGTCGCTGCGTCTTGCTCGGTTTTCTCTACCAAACTAAAGCGCCAAAGGGGGTAAACTTTGTCGATGGCTTGATACATAGCGGGCAAGTCTTGGTGCAGTGCCATTTTGGTTGGCAGCACTTCAAAGGCAATATGCTGAGTCTGTGTTTTGCCATTGTGCTCAAAGGTAAGTGGCAAACGTAACCAGCCCACATCATTCCCGGTATTAATGATGCCGGTTAAACGTGCGGGCACTACACCCCTTGCGGTTTTTACTTCGGGGGCAAAACGAAACGCCTCATTCACGTTTTGGCTGCGATGGGTTAACCGCGCATGAGTTACTTCACTAAAAAAGACCCACTCAAACTGGTACTGAGTATTCTCAAAAAACAGCGGGGAATTTAATGTCAGCTCAGCGTGTTTCGCTAAGCCATTGGCAACAAGATCGTTTTCGGCTAAATCACTTTCATCTAACCCACTTTGTACCAAACCATCTGCAACTAGCCCTTGCGGTTCAATCGCATTGCTCAGCTGCACTGCTGGCGCAAAGCGCAATTCATAGCTAGGTTGCGCATGATTAGCGCTCTCCCTGTGCGCCATTGTATTCTGATACACACTCAATCGCTGGCTAATATCATTCGCCCAAACCGAAAACTCAAAGTCAGGGGTTTGTAATCGTATTAACTCTGGCATTCCCTACCACTCCCTACGCCTTCGCTGTACGGTTTTTTATGGGTTGCATTCATTGCAAAAAGCATCAAACAACACCAACCCATTAAGGCCAGAAACTGGTGAAGGTAGCACTGTCTAATCGCTCGCTCATCCACTTCAACTTCGCTTTTGAACGGCACGGAATGAACAGTGTTTTTTCCTCATCAGGAACACCATCGGCCACAATTTTCTCACGATACAAGTCAGGGCGTTGACCGTCTTCGTCTGTGTCAGACGCCAACCAAATGGGGGCTAACTGGTCTGCCAACACAGTATTAAGTTCAACCAACAAAGCCTTACCATCTGAGGTAGTCAGTTTATCGGTATCGCCTTCAATACGCGGCAGAACCTTACACATCATAAAGTCATCCCATACGGCTTTTAGGGTAAGTTCGTCTTTGGGCTGGCTGCTAGCTACAGCAAGCAGTAATTCATTCAGTGCACGAAACGCCAACTCAAACGGTGTATTTTTTAGCACCGCATTAACGGCCGATAAAAACGCCACCGTCTTTGCGCCATCAGCATCAAAGGTACTGGCTAAATCCGCTTGTCTGGCGTGTGACCAAATGGGATAACTAAGGCGCTTATTACAGCTAGTTGGGGTGAAAAAGTCGTTATAGTCGTTAGGGAAAAACGCACCAAAATCAAAGCTCAGCGCTCGGTCAATCACTTTGCGCGAAAAGCCATGGGTGGTTTCATCCATATTCACCGTACCCGCAACCAGCATGTTAAACGGAATACCTAAACCATATTGGCAAATGTCTGCCCACAGCTCATCGTATTGCGAACCCTCAAAGCCTAACGTTTCACGCAGCTTTTCTTTATCAGCGACTTCATGAATGGTGGCGGGTTTTAATAGCGCATCACTGCTGTAGGTAAAGCTATCACCTGTCCAACACCATTCGCGGGTTTCCAGCACCGACAAATAATCAGCAAAATACTGCTCAACAGGGGCAAGGTTCATTTCATCCAAACACAGCCAGTAAGGCAGCACCTTATCTAACTCATCACGTTCACCGGCCACGACTAAACGCTCGCCTTGGTCTTCGCTTTCTTGCACTTCAACGGTTAAGCCGCTATCAGCAATGGCACGCCACGCTTTGGCGATAAACTGCAATACATCAGTGGTGATGTATTCGGCAGCGCCATTTAAGCGCGAGATATAGCCAAGCAAATCGCTAGGCTCATGCCAGTCGGGGCGCACCGAGGTTAAACAATAGGTTTCTGTAAACTGCCCCGAGGTTTTTGCTTGCTCACGCACAAAACGAGTTTTACCTGTACCTGAGATACCTGCGAGAAGGAGGAAAGGCTTATTAATTGCACTGTATTGGCCACGATCAATTCCACTATTGATAGCTTTCTTAAACAATTTTTTTAAAATCTTACGATCCCACTGCTTCCATCGTTGCTTCGAGCCGTTGCCTATCTTTAAAATTGCACCTGTACGCTCCATAAGTTGCAACATTAAGGTCAATCGTCTTTTAGCAGTTGATGGAATCACCTCATTTGGTAAGTCACTAAATACAAGTTGATCATTGTTTTCTGAGCGGAAACTTCTAACAACACCCCAATATACTTCATCAAGAGTTAGTGACTTATCCGTCTTAAGAAAAGCACAGCTTAGCTCTACAAATGGAAAATCAGTTCCTTCTTGGTATCTTGATAAGAACTTTATCCAAAACTCTAACTCTGAAACACTCCCTTTTAATAACTCTTGCCCCATTTCAGTAACCTTAAAAGTCGATTCGAAACTAGCAACGTTTGGTATTGTCCATGGTTTAGAAAAATCTCTAAAGTATGGCCTGAACGAATCACCTTCAAATGATCGCCAAGTTAGTTCTGGGATCTCCCTTTCTAATTCAACATATATTGGCGAGTCAGCGTCATAAATTGACTCGCCTTCATGTCGACTTATTATCCTTAAAGCACTAAGCCATATATCAGCTGCCCACGCCCCCTCTGCACCATCATCTATCTTTGTCCAATGCTCATATCTCATTTATATTTTCCTTAAATAAATATTCCAAGGACAATTTTTCAATTATGTTTGCAAGCTTTTCTTTAGGCTCACCGAAAATTGAACTGGCGATTTCTCTTCCAATCATCGCAGACAGCAGAGGAGGTACTGCATTACCAACCTGTCTTATCGAGTGGCGAGATGTACCTGAGAACTCCCACCAATCTGGGAAAGTCTGCATCCTAGCAGATTCTCTCGGAGTAACTTCCCTAGGCTCATAAGGATGAACGTGCCCTTTACCACCACCCTTATCAGACCCGACGATAATGGTAAAGCTAGGTCTATTTGGATCAAGTTTATTAATTCTAGTTTTAGGGTCTCGCTCCCCAAATTTAAGTGAGGCATAACGTTCAATAATCCTATCACTATGCTTTCTGCCTACATGGTTAGCTAGAACTTCTCCCATAGGAGGAATATTCCTTAAGCCATCAGCAACGGTACGATATGGCATTAAAGAATCTTTGTTTTCCGATTTAGACCCTCCACATATTGGAGGGATTTCTTTAATTGATTTACCTTCTCTACTACCTATAATAAACACACGATCTCTAAATTGCGGCACACCATAATCAGCCGCGTTCAATCTAAAAATCGAAAGTGTGTAATTTAAACCATTTTTTGGTTTACTTAATTTTTCACAAAGATCTTCAAAAACACTGCCATTGTCAATAGTTAGCAGACCATAAACATTCTCAAAGAAAAAAGCTTTTGGCTCCAGTTCAGAAAGTAAACGTAGATATTCATAAGCTAATAAGCCCCTTGGATCTTCCTTTCCTTTACGCTTTCCAAACACACTAAAAGCTTGGCAGGGCGGCCCACCGGCCAGAAGGTCAAGTTCGCCAACTACTAGACCTACCTGTTCTAAAATAAAATTAGAACTAAGCTCCTTAATATCTTTCTGAATAATAATTGCATCTTCTAAGATATTTTTATTTAAACTTTCACATCTTTCTTTATTGCTCTTTAAAGTGATACAGCTATGCTCATCTATATCTGTTGCAAAAATGGTGTGAAAGCCTGCAGCTTCCAAACCCAGATCGAGTCCACCTCCACCAGTAAATAGAGATACAACTTTTATGGGTTTCATGGCTTTTTTCTTCATATTTAGAGTTTACCTAATACTACAAGCCAATTATAGGCTAATACTTTAACTTGAACTGAGTTCCCATTAGGGATCATTTCTACAATACTATGCTTTTCCATAGTTTTTAGCGTACGACTTACATTGCTTAAAGCTCTTCCTGAAATAGACGCGATTTCTGTCAATGATTGCGGCTGTTGCTCGGCAATTACTTTTAACAACTGCTGATTTTCTTTTGACAGCACATTAGCCACTGATTTCAGCGAATCGAACCAGATGTCAACGGGGTAATCGGGGTCGGGCATTTGCCCTTTAATGCCAATCACGCAGCGCGATTTTTTGAGGTTTTCCATATTTCTCTACTAACAAAAATTGAAGATGAAACCTAAGAATAGAAATACGCGATCAAGTCTTTAACGTCATCGGATCTAAAAATATCGTTTTTGAATGTGTCGCTATAAATTTCGGGATTTTCATCATCCCCTTCGTTGATGGCGCAGCTTATGGCATATCTTGGTAAGTCATCACTCTCTCGATACTCAACATTTTGGTGCTCAACCCAAAGCAGATAGTACTCACCATCCTGACGAAAGTAGAACGACGCGCGAGCATAGTTTGGCTATGTATTGTTAACCAGCGTTACTGGTATATCGTGAGAATCAAACCCAAATTTAAGCTCTTCCATTACACGGCCCTTGGTAACTGTGCATTTTTACATACCCGACATCTTATCATCTACTGATTAGATCACAAGATTATTTTCCATCATTCAGTGCAATGGCGATCACCAATCACTGCAAGTACACAATCAGTACACTAGCGGTATTGTCTGCCTTAGCTTTTAATCCTCGCCCAGCCCTTAGGTTGACTGGCGGTACACTGCAAGGCGACAAGCCTACACAGGATTCATCGCCTTTTTAGTCATCCAAGATGCTGCCTTTAACACAGTACATGCGTGGGCGGGTGTTGTCGGGCAGACTGACTTTGCGCTGTGGCCGATTACCATCAGGGATTAGGTAGCCTGCGGCCATCAGTGCTTTGGCGGCGCGCTCTGGGCTGAGTCCTTCGGTGGCTTCACGCCAACCGGTTGGATAAAACAGGTAGAGGGTTTGTGGGCCGCTGGTGTCTATCCAACCTGCTCGTTGGCGTACTTGGCTGCTGTAACCGGATTGTTTAAGCGTAAAGCGGCTTTCGCCATGTTGCTCAATAAAGCTTCGTACTTGGCTTGGCGGATGGCTTGTTGGTCTTCATTGGCGGCCACACCACCGCGGGCAAGTATCCATTGGTTTAGCTGGCTTAAACAGGCGGCTTCGACACTTTGAGCTGGCCAATCAAGTACTTTGGCTTGAATGGCTAACAGGCCAGCGCTGGCCAGTAAGGCAAATTTTTCGGCGACTCGGCGCACTTGTCCGTCAGCCTCGGTTGGCAAACTAGCTAAAAAGTGTTGGCGTACATTTTGGAAAACGGGTCGCACCTGCGCGCTGTGCTGCGTTAAATACCGCAACCAATCCAAGGCCAAGCTGCCGTAATGTTGGCGGCTTTGCTGTTTTAGGTGATCGGCCAAATCGGCGGCGTTCATGCCATGGCTATGGTTAAACACGCCCATTTGCGCTCCGGCATCGGCACTAAGATCAATCACGCGCACTTGCTGCCCTGCTTTTACACGCTTGCCGATACTGGCAAGATGGCTTTCGAGCGTCACTTCACCAGTGGATAAAAACACCAAGCGCCAACGGGCGGGTAAGCGCATTTTACCGTATTTGCCTGCGCGGGTTTTACCTTGGCCATTGGCGAGCATATAAGCGACATCGCCTGCTTCTTTTGGGTCAACTTCGCCCATTTCATCGAGCGCCAATAAGGCATCGTTATGGGCTAACGCAGTGCCTTCTAAACCGTTGGCCGTGGCACGCCAACTGTGACGCAGCTGATTAGGTTCGCCCCACACCGATAATGCCGGATACAACGCCGCGGTCTTACCGGTACTGCTGGCACCGTAGAGGTGTAAACCAAAACCATCCACCCCACACAAGTACAACAAAGGCGCGGCCAGCGCAGCGCAGACACCAATGATTAATAGCGGATTATCCAGACAATAACGGCCAACGTGCTGCCGCCAACTGTCGCTACTACCTTGTTGAATAAAGCCTTCTATCGGGTGCATGGTTTGTAACGTAGACTTACCCTAAAAAGGCACAAGCTAAACATAGAGATTTCTGCCATTATTCTTTATATGGAGGAAATCATGAAACGATCTAAATTTACCGAAGCCCAAATCGTTAGCATTTTAAAACTCGCTGAACAAGGAGCCAAAGTAACCGACCTTTGCCGGGAACATGGAATTAGCAGCGCAACGTATTATCAATGGAAGAGCAAGTACGGCGGCTTAGAGGCGTCTGACTTAAAACGATTACGCGATATTGAAGCGGAGAATGCAAAGCTTAAGAAAATGTACGCTGAATTGGCTTTGGAAAACGCAGCGATCAAGGATTTACTGGGAAAGCTTTAACGCCGGAGCGACGACGAGAGGCGACCCAACACTTGGTTCAGCAGGGTTCGCTTTCCATTGCTAAGGCATGTCGTTTGACACGCTTGTCTCGTCGCAGTTGGTACCGGCCTGACCCAAGTCAACGTCGTCTTGAACGGGATCAGCCCGTTATTGATGCGCTCAATGCGATTATCCAAGAGCCAACCCGATCCCGTTGGGGTTTTTGGAAATGTTTTTATCGCTTGCGCCTCGATGGAAAACCGTGGAATTTTAAACGTGTCTGGCGTATCTATTGTGCGATGAATTTGAATCAAAAACGTCGTACAAAGAAGCGATTACCCGAACGAGAGCCGGCTCCTTTAGAGGTCCCCGCTGAATCCAATTATAGTTGGTCCTTTGATTTTATGAGTGACGCACTTTATAACGGTACGCGTTTCCGAGTACTCAATATCATTGACGAAGGGGTCAGGGAAGCCTTGGATATCGTGATTGATACCTCCTTGCCCGCGGCCAGAGTGGTGAGAGCCTTAGAGCAGCTTAAAGCAGAAAGAGGGATTCCTAAAATGATTCGTGTAGACAATGGCAGTGAAATGACCTCTTTCGCCTTTACGCAGTGGTGCGAAGAAAATAACATCACGATTTGTTATATTGAGCCCGGCAAGCCAAACCAAAATGCGTATATTGAGCGCTTTAATAAAAGCTACCGCACGGAAGTCTGGAACCCGCATCTTTTCAACTCATTAGCTCAGGTACGTGAATTGAGCTGGGCATGGATGATGAGTTATAACGAAGAACGCCCTCATGAGTCATTGGGCAATTTACCGCCTAGTGAATTTAAACGACGCTTAACTACAGCAGAAGTCTCTAGTTATGAGCTGTGCGCTTGACGGTAAGTCTACGAATTCTTCTCGGGCGGATTGAAAAACTGCCATGACGAGCCTAACGTTTGGTTAAGGGGTCGGCTTTAGCCGGTCCCGCAGTGAACGAAGCGAACGACTTGAACCAATTGTTATGTTTTTACGATAATTTCTTTCGTGAAGTAAACAATAAAGCTAAGAAGTGAAAAGCATTTTAGAGAGTTTATCTCTGTACCATAATCTAAATGTTTCCGATGGCCATGCAATATTCCATTGCGGTTTGGAGCTTTGCTTTTGGCTTGTACGCTGCTTTTAGATATGCTTGCGTTGTGGTGATTTTTAAGCTTGAACGGCTCAAGAAATATGTCGGTAAACATGTTTGCTTCAATTTCACCGGATTCTATTAATTCTTTAATCTTTTCCTCTGTGTCGTTACCCGTGAAAAGGAAGCTTTTAAACGACTCACAGCAAATTCCATCTGCTTGGGCTAGGAAAAGTGGTATAGCGGCAATATAGTTTCCTGACTTGTGCAGGCTAAAGGCAGTTTCGAGAATGTGCGCTCGATTGGGGCAAAGCTCTATTATTTTTTGTGTGATTTCTTCCCAGTTAGAGTTGAGGTGCATGATCATCAACTCGTCCACAGATTGCGGCTCTGCTTCTGGGGTGTAGAAAAAGGTAAACCAGTTTGGATACCAGCCACTTTCGGCCATTACCGCGACATCTGTCTTTCTTGCTTTTTGCCAGCGCTGAGCGGCCTCTGCAACCTTGGCCATTGTAGTCGCAACCTGCTCAAAAAAAGGCTGGCTTGCGCTTAATGCCCGAGATACTGGATCTAGGATTTCATTAATTTTCTGAATATATGGGGGTAAAACCCTATTCAGGCGCTCATTTATTTCCCGTACTGGAGCGGTGACTCGCTTAATGTTTCTAAGGATTTTATCGAGATCATTCATGGTTTAATTTACATAACGTTGCCATAAGCCGCGCGAGGTACGAGCGTCGGGTTTGATGGCTTTGTTATACCTTTTCTCGATAATCGTCATCTATTTCTTTTGCTATCTGTTCGAAATGATTATGCTGCTCACGAACATAAAAGTGATAAATCCTAGCGTCAGCATCAGACATACTTGAATCATCGCCTTTTAAATAGCTTTCTAATTTATTCAATGCATGATTGTATTCATCAAGGTCATACTTGATGTACTCATTGAGATCTCCTCTTTCTGATAGGGAAGACTCAAATCTCTGATATGTTTCCTGAATAGAATTTAGCATTGATAAAGCAAAAACAACATTGCTGCCGTGAGGTGAATGAATTCCCTCTGCTACTTTGCTGAAGGTATAACTCATTGACGAATGAAACATATCAACCAGCAAATTGTCTTTGTATTTTTCTCTATGCACACGATCGGCCTCTTTAAGCTTTTCATCCAATAGTTTATAGCTTGCTTCAATATCTTTTAGTTGGTCATGAATTAGTGAGTAAAGATCAACATCAACAAACTCATTGCTTCCCTGGTCGTAGCTTCGCATCAATGTAAAGCCTGCCTTGGATAGCGTAATTCTTGAAATGTAGTTGTAGTACGTTGAACCTTTGGTTTTGTTTTTTGTTGGATGGCCAATTGAAGCATTACGCAAAGACCGAATTTCCTTTAGGCGATCAGTTAATTCAAAATTTATTCCAAATGCCTCAGACAAGTGGTTCATTGCGTCTTGTTGAATAAAGAGCGATTGCAAAAGGCCATAAGTAAAAATGTATTTCAGGCCAACGCTGGCGGGGTATTCTTCATCTAAATAATCCTGCTGTGAATACAGCGTATCCCCTATGGTATCTAACGAGCTACATATTTGATTCCAATTATCTGAGTCACTCAGGAGGTCATTCTGATAGCGCGTGGTATTAACATATTTCCGGACAGATTCTTCAAGATCACCTATCCGATTCATCATTTCATTAATGCTATCAGTCATTCCATTGTTTTCTGGCAACTCTCTTCACTCCTTAGAGGTATAACGCCCGCAGCACGGGCAAAATTGTAGCGCAGCGGAAATTTTGTCCCTGCGATTGTTATCTCTAAGCTGCTTCAAGGTCGACGATTTTTACCATCGAATTAGTAACAAATGAATACGCTTTATCAACACCTAGCTCCTTAAGCAATTCTTTCAATATCAGCTTTTTAAGAGTCAAATTTTGCTCTTTCTCATAGCTATCCATAAGCTGACGAATAGCTTCAATTCTCTCAAGTCGCTGTTCAATCAACTCAACTCTGTTCAAATCCAGAAGCTTTTCTGTCAGCTGCCCCCTTGCTGCACCAGGTCTACCATAAATATACGGCCCTGCTGCAAAGAGGTACTCGCTGGGCTGATCGACATAAGGATTTAAGAGTGGCAAAAATGGGTCAAATTCATCACTTTTGTTCATATTACATTTCGGGCAGGCTAACCCCAAATTATCCCAGTCAAAAGTCAGCTCTGGGTATTTTTCTTTAGCTTTTGGCCTTATGTGTTCAATATGTTCGTAAGACACATGGCCAACTTTACTCTCACAATACATACACTTAGAGTTAGTTTCTTTTTTAAGTGCCTCCTTTATTTCTGGGTGGTTATACTTGCTTCCTAATGCGGGTGGAACTTTCTCATTGCGATGAATATATCCAAGAAGATCATCTACCCATACATCCGAATTATCATGGAGTATTTTTGGCTTCTCCCCTTTATTTATTTTTATCATGCAACCCCTCCACAACAAGGGAGACCGCCTTCGGCATGAACTCTTCCAAGCCTTTTCCTTCAAGCTCCTGCCGCATTCGTTCAAACAAGCCTTCATCAACCCCCTGCTCAGAATATTTATTAACCACTTCTGAAAGTTCAGATTCAACCCATACCGGGACCGTTACCGGAACACCGAGAACTTCTCTCAAAACCTTTGTTGCGCTTCCACTTTTATCAATCATATCCAGTTTTCGAGAATAAACACGATTGGAGTCGTTGTATGCTAAAGCATAAACCTGTGATCTCTTTGAAGATCCAATTATAAATGGACTATGTGTAGCCACTATAAATTGAGCGTTCGGGAATGCTTTAATCAAGTTTGGTATCAATTCTCTTTGCATTGATGGGTGTAGATGGTTCTCAGGTTCATCAATTGTAATAACATAGCGTTCTTTTTTCTGAGAAAACATAAAAACTTGCCATGCTAAACCTATAATAGAAGCAACTCCTCCTGACGCAGCATCTATTGAAAAGTCTCCAGAATCCGTGACCAGTACAACCTCAGGAATTCTGACCTCTAGATGTTTAAACCCAAGACTCTTTGGAAGCAAGCTTTTTAAGATTTCTTGAAAACCCTCAAAGAGTTCAGCGTACTCTTGGTTAGCCACAACATGGTTGTTTCCATACCCAAAAGTTGCAAGGCCTATCAGGGACTGCTTCAACAAGTAACTTGGACTAATATTTTTTAAGAAATCAGATGTGTTGCTAAATTTATCGATTATATTTGAGTTATATTCGTTAAAATAATCCTCTTTGCTTTTTGGCTTTGTTGGTATTGACTCAACCTCTTTATAGCTATATACAGGTCGGTGAGAAGGCACATGCATACCTTTCACTGGGACGTTTGAAGAGAAATTCAAGTTGTAACGAGAGCCTGCTTCTTTCGGAATTTGAATAGATACAGGATCGTGGCCGATATAGCATATTGTTCCTACATCAACCCAATCCTTCTTTTCCACATCAGAGCTGAACCAGGATTTCCACATACCTGTGAAGAATTTTATAGCGCCTGTAGATTCCTCTCTTTCGGGGGTTGCAAGCAATGTCGACGTCCAACCAAAGTGTTGATTCAGTATGCCCAGAAGAGTCGTCTTCCCTGCTCCATTAGCGCCGGTAAGAATAGTTATATGCTCATCGATATCAATATCAATAGTTTCAAACTGGCGCCAGTGACTAATTTCTAATTTTTTGAACATTGATGTTTGAATTCCTTACATAGATAACATGTGTTAGACCGCCTTCTACATAACACAGTCATCGTGAAGGCAATTTAACCCGATGAAATTGATTTCACAAGGGTGGTTTCCTCTCGTTTCCCAGGCTTAATGCCTGCCGCCGCTAGCCCCTATGTTTCATTAGGCAATTCTTCTAACTGAATGCCCTGCATAATCTCCGCCGTGCGAGCTAGTATTTTCAGGATGCTTTGATAATGCTTCACCTGTGCAAAAGACAACTGCTGATCTTTGCGGTCTTTGAGCCATTTTTGTGCGGGTTGGTAGCCGCCGATGTAGAACTCCCATACGCCGTCGGGCACTTGGTCGAAGTATTGGGTTTTGTTGATCCAGATTTGGTTGTTTTGCAGTTTGGGTTTGTCGATGCAGTTGTCGCCTTCGCCCAGTAGCGGGTAAGGGGTTTCGCCGATGGCGGCGGGCTGCATCAGGTGCAGTTGGCGTAGCTGGCTGCCTTGTTCGCGCAAGCGCCAAAACTCGTCAGGGCTGGCTGGCCATGGAATGCGCGGGAAGTCGTATTTCAGAAACTCGGCGTAGGCGCTGCGGTAGGCGGGGCAATGCAGCACGGCATAGATGTAGTCGAATATCGCCAGTTCGTCGGGTTCGCCATGCTGCGGGTGTTTTGCCAGCTTTAGCAGTTTGGCGTGCAGTTTGGGATTGAAATTGGCCTGACGCTCAAGCTGTTGCGTCTCGGCACTCATGGCGTAGGTGTAGAGCGGAAACAAAGCGGATTGTGTACTTCTTTCAGCACACTTGGTTTCCATCAAGGTATTAACTGCAAAAAAATGGTCAACAGTTGAAGTCTTATTACTACGTGCCGTTGCGAGCGCCAAGTTTTCCTGCAACATATGCTGCATCACTTCATTACGCGGATAACACAGGAAGCCACGGGAATTGCCGGTATAAAGCGTCCAGCGGGTATCAAAAGGTCGGTAGGCAATGGGCACTATCTTATCCTGCTCCAGATTATTGCGCACATCCTCCTGTGCCCAAGCCACTTGCCAGTCACGCACATCCTTGCCCAGCTTGTATTTCTGCCGGGCGGCTTCCGGCTCTAGCTGGGCAAAATCCTGCACCCGCTGCCAAAGGTTGTTTTTATCGCTGTCGATGGTCAGCGCATCACGGGCAGTGACAATGCCGACCGAGTTAACCGGCATGAACTCATGCACGGCAAAGCCTTGTTGATACCGCTCGTCCAGCCCGGCATTGCGGCGGATAAAAGCAAACTGCGGCTCTTGCGGCTCCAGTTGTTGCCAGTCAAAACCGGCCAGCGTGCTGTCAAACAGCGCATGATATTTGCTGTCACGCCTGCCCCACAAGTCACCATGCAGCACCTTGGCTAGCGGCTTGGCGGGTGCACCTTTGACGCTGGG
>NZ_JASLIX010000092.1:0-76524 GCF_030152715.1 Paenalcaligenes sp. | reverse complement strand
AGCGCATGAAAAAGGCTTAACGCGTAAGCCTTGGGTCAAAACCAGCCTGGCACCTGGCTCGCGCGTGGTGACCGATTACTATGAGCGTGCTGGTCTGACCCCGTATTTAGATGCTTTAGGTTTTAATTTAGTGGGTTACGGGTGTACCACATGTATTGGGAACTCGGGCCCGTTGATCCCCGAAGTGGCCGCTGCGATTGATGCCAATGATATGACTGTGGTTTCGGTGCTATCAGGCAACCGTAACTTTGAGGGGCGTATTCACCCGCAAGTAAAGATGAATTATTTAATGTCACCCCCTTTAGTGGTGGCGTATGCGATTGCGGGCACTATGGATATCGATCTACAAAATGATGTCTTAGCCACAGATGCGCAAGGCAATCCGGTTTATTTGAAAGACATTTGGCCAACGACAGAAGAAGTTCAAGCGGTCATCGAGCAGGCTATAACCGAGGATATGTATCGCCACGGTTATCAAGATGTGTTCGCGGGGGATGAGCGTTGGCAGCAGCTTCCTACACCAGAAAGCGAGCAGTTTCATTGGGATCCACAGTCTACCTATGTGCGCCACCCCCCTTATTTTGAACAAATGCGTGCTCAACCAGAGCCCGTGGCAGATATTGAAAACGCACGCGTGCTGGCTAAGCTGGGCGATTCGGTCACAACTGATCACATTAGCCCAGCGGGAGCGATTGTGCCCATGACGCCTGCCGCCATGTATTTAACTGAGCATGGCATAGAGCCCAAAGACTTTAACTCCTATGGTTCGCGTCGTGGTAACCACGAGGTCATGATCCGAGGCACTTTTGCTAATGTGCGCTTGCGTAACCAGCTAGCACCCGGTACCGAGGGCGGATATACCCGAGACTTTACCCAAGAGGGGGCGCCCATCACGACTATTTATGATGCGTCACGCCATTATCTTGCGCAGCAAGTGCCTTTGGTAATTTTGGCGGGTAAAGAATACGGGTCGGGGTCCTCGCGTGATTGGGCGGCTAAAGGTACGATGTTGTTAGGGGTGAAAGCGGTGATTGCCGAGTCCTATGAGCGTATCCACCGTTCGAATTTACTGGGTATGGGGGTTTTACCTTTGCAGTTTCCCGAGGGACAGAATGCCCAAACACTGGGATTACTTGGTGACGAAGTATTTAGTATCACTGGTGTGACCGCACTGAATCACGGGCAGATTCCTAAAACGGTACAGGTGAAGGCCGGAGACATAAGCTTTGAGGCGATTGTGCGTATTGATACGCCATCCGAGGCAGAGTATTTCCGCCACGGAGGGATTATGCAATATGTTTTACGTAGTTTGATGTAAACCGCTAAAGGGGCATTACGCCCCTTTACTTTTGAATTTATTAATCCAATAGGCGGTAGAGACATCATGCTTCGTACAGGGGGGCGTGGTTTGCTGTAGTTCTTTAATGATGTCTGAAGCGAGGAATTTACCGTATTCCACACCCCACTGGTCAAAAGGGTTTATCCCCCAGATTAACCCCTGTACAAAGACTTTATGCTCATACAAGGCCAACAGAGCGCCAAGGTGATAAGGGGATAAGCGCGGCAACACAATTAGAGTGTTGGGGCGCCCACCTTGATGTGTACGGTGTTTGGCGAGCCAGGCGGCATCGTTGGGAGCGTGGCCTTGCTGTAGGCATTCCTCGTAGGCTTGTTCGTAGTTCTTGCCTCGTAGCATGGCTTCGCGCTGGGCAAGACAGTTAGCTAACAGGCTTTGGTGATGCTCTTGCCAACGGTGATCGGCTTGCTGACAGACGATAAAGTCTACCGCTGCTCCTTCGGTGCCTTGGTGTAGCCACTGAAAAAAGGTGTGTTGCGCATCGGTGCCAGGCATGCCCCAAACTACAGGGCCAGTTGCTACAGGCACGGGTTCCCCATTTAGATCCACTGACTTACCAAGGGACTCCATCTCTAGCTGTTGAATATACGGAACCAGATATGCGAGGCGAGAATCATACGGGGCAATATTTAATGAAGCAATATGTAAGATATTGCGGTTAATAATGCCGTGTAGTGCCATTTGTACGGGAGCATTATGAGAAAGTGGCGCTGACTCAAAGTGGTGATCCATGGCTGCTGCCCCCGCATGCATACCCGCAATTACATCCGAGCTAACGCTTAAAGCGGTAGTGAGCCCCACACTGGACCACAGAGAAAAACGTCCCCCGACCCAATCCCAAAAAGTAAAAATGTTTTTTGTTGGAACCCCCCATTTTGCGGCTCGTTCAGGCTTAGCGGTAATGGCGACCACTTGTTCATACGGAGCAGGGACGCCAGCGGCTTTGAGCCACTCTAGGGCTCGCTGCGCGTTGGTTAAGGTTTCGGCCGTGGTAAAGGATTTAGAGGCTACCACAACCAGTGTGTCATGTGGGTTCAGGTCAGCTAAACCGCTTTCAATGGCATGGCCGTCAATGTTGGCCACGAAACGCACCGTACGCCATAACTTACTATAGCCAAAAGCACTGATACAAAGACGAACCCCCCAATCGCTACCGCCAATACCAATGTGCACAATATGACGCCAGCGGTGTGCCGTATCAGCGTGGCGGATAAAGGCATTAAAGCGCTCTCGCTCAGCAGTGACTTCGGGGGTAGTCATATGTTGGCGCAAGGCTGTGTGCCAGGCGGCTCGGTTTTCTGTTGGGTTGACGATACCACCATGTAGTAAAGCATGGCGTTGCTGTTCAAAGTGACGTTGCTCTAGTAAACGTGTGGTAGCGGTCTCGATGGCAGGGGAACAACGCTGACCACTGAAATCCAGCGTGATACCTGCCGCTTCGATTGTATAAAGACTGTTGAGTGTCGGTTTTGTTTGCTCTACAGCTGAAACGAGTTCCGACCAGGCTGGTAGTTGAGTAAGAGATGGGGTGGGTTGCATAGTGTTACGGATGAGGAGTTGGCATAGGTTTGTTTTCGATCAGATTAAGAACACCACGCACTAAGCGATAAATGTTCCAAATCATAGCCGCAAAAAAAATCACAAAGCCGACCCCAAGTAAAGCAGTTAGGGCGCCAAAAATGCATAGTCCTAAAGTGATCCAAAATGTACGGATTTGCCAAGTGAAATGAGAGACCAGCATGGGGTCTTTGATTTCATTGCGTTTAATGTGGTTAATAATAATAGCCACAATTGCTGGGATACCACCAAGAAAATAGCCAGCCCCATAAAGCGCATAAATAACCATGGTAAGTTGACGCTGACTTTTGAATGCATCATTGTTTAGGGGAGCTGGTTGTAGAGGCTGGTTCATGACGTGGGGAAAAACCTGTAAAAAGAGGATGGATAGAAACTAGTAGCCTTCGTATTAATATCACTATTCCTATTTGAATCAAAATAAAAAAGGTAAAGATAGGAATCAGCCACCAACCTTGTATTATAAAAGAAAATTTTTGATATAAAGGTGTATAAAGCTGAATAAAAAATACATGGATCCCATAAATGGTTAGGCTATGGGTACTCAGCCATAAGGTCAATCCTGTGGGCTTAGGCCAGCGATGGGCGTAGTGTACGATCAGATAAAAGGCGCTGGTAGCAGCTAGTATGACATTAAGGCTTAAGTAGTCATAGAAAAGCACGGAAGGTTGAGCTTGAGAGCGGCTAAGCCAATAGGTTGCTAATAGGGTAATCAGTGAGCCAAATACCAAGCCCAGCACAGCCCCTATAGAATAAGCGCGGCGTGGCCGCCATTCCATGATCCATGCGCCAACAAAAACATAGCCGATTAAGCCAGTAAAACTAAATAGCGCATACTGCGATTGGATCACAGAGGCTTTAGGAAAGAAAATCAAACCACCGTTAATACCTGCCCAAAGCAAAAGCCAGAGCTGCTTTTCTTTGCGAGTACTATGCTGGTAGAAAACACGCAAAAAAGGAATAGTTAAATAAATACCGATCAGGGCGTATAGATACCAAAGATGGTGACCAGTAGGGGTGTAAAACGATTGAACGATGACGCGCGGCAAAAAAGGAGGATCAGGGTTACGCAGTTGATTCCAAATTAGATAAAAAAAAGACCAGCCGATAAGCGGTGGTAAGATGCGTCTGAAACGTTTTTTAAAAAACACGCCTAGGGGCTCACGCTTATGCAGCAACAACGCACCACTGAGCATCAGAAAAAGTGGCACACTAATACGAGCAAGTCCATCATAGGTGTTGCTTGCCCACCAGTTTTTATCCCACTGATGAAAGCCTAAGGCTGCCACGTGCAGAAGTACGACCAGTACACAAGCTAAGGCGCGACAGAACACCAGATTTTGCAGTTGATTCGGGGGGAAACTACGGGTATAACTCATGACGGATAGACATACATATAATCATGTCTTTACCCTAACAAAATCGCTACTGTAAGTTGTTGCGAGCTTTGTATAAGTTTGAGCAAAGCTTACAGAGCAGAAACTACGATAGGTTACGATGAAAACACATAAAATCGCCGTGATGGCTGGAGATGGGATTGGGGTTGAGGTCATGCCAGAAGCGCTGCGTGTGCTGGAGACCGTGAGCAAAAAGCATGGCATTGCCTTAGAGTATGAGACTTTTGATTGGTCAAGTGCTGATTATTACCAAAAACACGGACAGATGTTGCCCGATGACTGGTTCGAGCAGCTACGAGATTTTGATGCGATTTTATTTGGCGCAGTGGGCTGGCCGGCGGTAGTCCCAGATCATATCTCTTTGTGGGGCTCGTTGCTAAAATTCCGTCGTGAGTTTGATCAGTACATCAACATGCGGCCGGTACGTTTAATGCCGGGGGTACCGTGTCCTTTGGCAAATAAAAAGCCCGGAGATATTGATTTTGTGGTGGTACGAGAAAATACCGAAGGGGAGTACACCAATTTGGGTGGGCGTATTTTCGAAGGAACCGAGCGCGAGGTAGTGATCCAAGAATCCGTGTTTACACGCACGGGTGTGGACCGGGTCTTAAAGTACGCGTTCGAGGTCGCACAGAGCCGCCCAGCTAAACATTTGAGCTCCGCCACCAAATCCAATGGTCTGGCTATTAGTATGCCGTATTGGGATGAGCGGCTTGAGCAGATGGCGGCGCAGTATCCAGAAGTGCGTTGGGATAAGCATCATATCGATATTATGACAGCTCGTTTTGTGCTTAATCCAGAACAGTTTGACGTGGTGGTTGCGTCAAACTTATTTGGAGATATTTTGTCGGATCTTGGGCCGGCGTGTACTGGGACAGTGGGAATTGCGCCTTCGGCAAATTTAAATCCAGAGCGTCGTTTTCCTTCCTTGTTTGAACCTGTACATGGCTCGGCGCCGGATATTGCGGGTAAAAATATCGCTAACCCTGTGGCTATGATTTGGTCGGCGGCCATGATGGTTGAGTTTTTAGGTCAAGGCCAAGCGCCTTATCAAGCGGCTTATACAGATATGATGCAGGCGATTGAGCATTGCTTAGAACAAGGGCCTCGAACTGCAGACTTAGGTGGTAAGGCTACGACCACAGAGGTTGGTCAAGCGATTGCTGCTATGATTTAAAATAAGAAAAGTCACCAATCGGTGACTTTTTCTTTATTTGGGGCGACGCATATCAAACAGCGTATCATCGTTGATTTCGTAATAGTCGCCTGGGCCGCCGCCTCGTAATATCGGTCGCCCAGCAGCACAGTGATAGATACCATCTTTAATGAGAGCGGGGTTAATATGCACGCCCACGGCTTCTCCTAGCACCATCCACGTATCGATGGCTTCGCCTTGATGGTCAGTGAGCTGAAAATGCTGCGTTACTTTGCACTCAATAGAAACATGGCTTTCCCCTACACGAGGAGCTGCCACAAGCTGACCCGCAATGGGAGTCAGTTGAGCAAATTCGAATTCGTTAACCGCTTGCATTGTGCTACTTTGGTTCATGGGCTCGGCTAAATCGCGCGAGGCCAAGTTCCAGGTGAAGACACCGGTTTCAATGGCATTGCGCACACTGTCTTTGTAACCCACACTGGAAAAAGCAATAACTGGCGGTTGGTAATTAAAAATATTACAAAAACTATAGGGTGCAAGATTTGGGTTGCCAGCCGTATCTTGGGTACCGATCCAACCGATTACTCTAGGACCGACGATGGAGCTAATGGGATCATGGCGTAGGCCGTGACCTTTTAGGGGTTCGTAAAAATGGTAATGATTTTGCACAGTTGTCTCTTCCAGTAAGCCAAAATAGAATCAAGGTTCGGGAATATCCCCATAGTGAAGCATATACTTTACAACTAAAATAATTAAACGGCAAACGTCTAAACCGTTTGTTTATATTGGATTTTATCCTTTTGCTAGTGGCCTTTTTAAGGTAATCATCATGTCACCTAATTCGACTCAGTGGCAGGACTTTGCCTCGAACGATCTTGATCAGGTGCAGTCTTCTGTTAGCTCCATGATTAAACCGCATCGCCTTAGTCTGAAAAAGTCATCGCAGCCTTTGCAGACACGTATGCGTTTTGTGCAGTTTGGGCAAGTGGCTTTAATGCGCCTGGGCTATGGTGCTGATGTACGTATTCAACCCGAAGAGCTGGCCGGTTTTTACTTAATTCAGCTACCACAATATGGACAAGCCACGATTCGTTGTGGAGGCGAGACGGTAGATTCTTCGCCTAAGATTGCGACGGTACTGAATCCGAATGCGGAAATTGATATGGTGTGGCACGCTAATAATGAGCAGCTGATGCTAAAAGTAGACCGTACGCTTGTAGAAAACATAGCCCTTAATTTGGATTGGCATGTTCCTAGCTCAGGACTCATTTTTCCCGTGAAGCTCGAAGCGCATCGTTCTACGAATTGGCAGCTGATGCTACGTTACGTGGTTGACTGTGCACGTAACTCAGATTCGGTTTTACAGTCGCCATTATTGATAGCGCAATTAGAGCAGCTGATTGCCACCACATTATTAGACGCACATCCCCCGTTAACAGCAGAAAAGCCGCGTGTTCCGGGTAAGGTTTTGCCAAAACATATTCGCTTAGTAGAAAACTATCTTCATGAACATGCTGATCAAGTGATTCGTGTGGATGAGCTTGCGGCACTGGCGCAGGTCAGTATTCGTACTTTACATGCAGGTTTTCAAGAGTATTGTGGCATTAGTCCTATGCAATACCTACGTCAGATTCGATTGGATCGAGCTCGTCATGATTTGCTGCATAGTTTGGATCCCAACGTTTCAGTAGCGCAAGTAGCCTTGCGTTGGGGGTTTATGCACCAAGGGCGCTTTAGTGCAGAATATAAACAGCGTTTTGGTGAAACCCCTAGTCAAACGCTGCAGCGTCGGCGCCACGAAATGTAGCGCCGATAGATCTATTTTTTAGCAATGCGGTTCGCTGCTAAATAACCGGATTGCCCTCCTAAACCTGGACCAGGGTGAACCGAGGCACCAATATGATGTAGATTGGCGATAGGGGTTTTACCGGTGCGTGCTTTAGCTTCGCCGGCAAAGGGGCGCATAAAGAAAAACTGATCGGGTGAGCATACTCCCGAATAAGGATCCCCACCCACCAGGTTGATGTTCCACTGCTCTAAATCGGCTGGACTAAAGGCTTTGTGGCCAATAATATGTTGACTCCAGCCGGGCATCACGCTTTCTAAGCGTTGCTTGACGCGCTCTACCATGGCTTCGCGTACCTCTTCATTCCATTTGCCATCGGTGGGGATGGTAATTTCATCGGCCGCATCTGCTTTAATCGTAGAGGGCATGTCTTGCATTTGTACCCATAAAATCCACGAGCCATCGGGGGCACGGCTAGGGTCTACGGCAAGTGGTTGCCCCACCGCTAAAGTCGGTTTGCGTGGGAGCCAACCGTTATTGGCTTCGACGACCGAGGCACAGACCTGCTCCATGCTTTCGGTCACATGCACCATAGGTACATGAATGAGTTCGGGGTTAATCCAAGTGGGTTTTTCTTTAAGCGCAAAGTGGATTTGCATGCCACCGCGTCCATAACGGTAAGCGCTAGCATGGTCTTTGTAGCGTTGTTCGGCATTAGGAATGAGTTGTTCATAAAGCTGGTTGGGTGTGACGTTACAGACAACGGCTTTGCTGGCTAAATATTGTTCAGAACCGACCCGTACGCCTGTGGCTTTGTTATTTTCGATGAGGATTTGATCCACATGTTTGCCCGTTAATACTTGCCCACCGGCTTTTTCGATAAGTTGAGTAAAGGCTTTGACGATATTGTAGCTACCGCCTTTTACCACCGGCATACCCCCTGCAACGACAGCAGAAAAGGTTAATTTGCCAATTAAAGACGATGTGGCTTCGTCAGGGCCTAATCCGCTGTGAAGTACCCAAGGGGCAATCATGGCGCGGGTTGCATCCCCAGAAAGCTCGCGTTCTGCCCAACGCCTGAAGTTTTCTAGGGACTGCGAGGCAAAGTGCATCATGCCATCGATGCCGCGCTCGCGCCATGATTTAAACACTAGCTTACTGGTGTCCCAGCTGTATGGCTCACCGCCCATGAGACCAAAAACCAACCCCGCATCCGGGCCAAATAAGCGTGCGGCGGCTTGTCCTATTGCATCGCCATCACCCGGAGCGATTTGGTTAAGTCTTTGAATGGTGTCATCCATGTCTTGACGTAAGGCAATGCCTACGCCGTCTGGCGTGGCCAAACCCGTACTATAGTCACTTTGTACAAACTCGAGCCCAGCTTCTTTTAAAGCTGGTGCGAGCTCGGCATAGGCTGCACCGCCTACAAATAGGGGGTACCAGCTAGAAAACACATCGTGAGTGAACCCGGGAAAGAGCTCCTCGGTGCGTATGCAGCCCCCCGCGATGGGGTTACGCTCTAAAACCGTGACGCGTAAGCCGCGTTGTGATAGAAGCGCTGCACAACTTAATGAGTTCATGCCGCTGCCTACAATGACCACGTCTGATTTGGATTGCATGGATGTCTCCTCAGTGGGTTTTATTATTCGCTAAGACGAGTGAACTTACCGCGGTGAAAAACGGCTGGCTCATGTTCAGTGATGGTACTATGGCGAACCACGCGTCCGATAAAGATCGTGTGATCGCCGCCTTCGTATTGACGATAGTTTTCACAGACAAAGGTGGCGACGCAATCATCAATTAAAGGCACGCCTTCTTCACCGTCAGCATGAGAGACCAAAGCGAACTTATCTTCGATTTTTGAGTTGGCAAATCCTAGCGCTGCCTCAGTTTGCTTACTGTTAATAATATTAATAGCAAAATAATTGCAGTTTTCAAAAAACGCGCGGCTAGGGGAGTGATTAACCAAGCTCCACATAATCAAAGGGGGTTCCAAAGAAAGCGAGCTAAACGAGTTAATGGTCAAGCCCACAGGCCGCCCTTCAGGTGTGCGGGTGGTTACAATAGCGACACCAGTAGGAAAGCAACCTAAGGCTTGTCGAAATGCACGGCTGTCAAAAATATTGACAGAGCTATCTGAGGATGAGGTGGCCTGATTAGACATGAAAATAACTCCTTATTAATACAACTATGCAGTCACGGGCTCTTGAGCTTTGGCTTGGATTAACTTTTCAGCCTCGGTGAGATCAGCCCACGCAGGGAACAGCACGGGTGGATGGTCAAAAGCATTTGCCATAAAGTGCGCTAAACGTGGGTGTTTTTCTGCACCGGTTAACAAAGCGAGCGCTTGAGGGGTAGGAGGCAAGAGCATGGAGTTTGTCCATGTCACCACGCGATTGGCATACTCCCAGTATTTTTCAAACGTGCTTTCCATCCATTGACGATCAAAAGGCTGCTCGCCGCGTTCTAAAATACTATCTAAATATACCTGAGCACATTTAGCGGCGTTGTTGGAACCCTGACCTGTAATGGGGTCATTGACTACGACCGCATCACCCATACCCAACACAATGTTGCCAGAAGGCAAGGTCAGTACGGGTTTGCGCACTGTGGGAGGGAAGCTGCCCGCTAAATAGCCTTGATCATCGGTAAGCTCACAGTTACGAGCGCGGTCGCCTTCCCAAGGTAAGAACTCTTGTAAGAAAGAGACGCTACGCTCAAAGTGTTCTTGCGGGCTTTGGGCATCGCGGAAGCGATCTAAAGGACCACCGGGCACGCCTTCAAATACCATGATATCGCATGGTCCTGATAGCGTTAAGGAGGGGAACACAAAATACTCACCCACACCTGGGATAAAGTTAAAGGAAACGCGGGAGTATTCGGGGGTGGGCTCTAAACCATGGACATAGGTAAGTGCCAAAGCGCGTTGGGGCTTGTCAAAAGGGGAGCGAGAGGGATCGCGCTCTAATAAGCGTACGACTTCGCCTTTACCAGCCGCTAAAACTGTTAGATCATATTCGTTGCTGATACGTTCCATTTCGGCAATGCCCACGTCTTCAATAACAACGCGGCCACCCCGTTTTTCAAATTCCTCTAACCAGACGGGCATTTTAATGCGTTGGTCAGTGGCTTGGGCGACGCGATCAAGGCGTCCGCTCCAATCTACGGCTTTGGTATCGGGTTTTTCTGGATCAGGTAAGGCAAAGCCGATCCCTTCTACCGGAGGGCATTCATCTTCCCAAAAGTTAATGCCTAAACGGCGCTCTACGTCGAGTGCATTGGCAAACATACACTGACTCGACATGACGCGACCTTCACGGATTTGATCGGGAGTGCGGTTGGTGTATACCGCTACCTCATAACCTTTTTCTAGCAGGCCAAAAGCAACCGGCATACCGGCTTGTCCGCCACCAATAATAGCGATTTTACGCATAGTAAAGTCTCCTGTTATCTATCAGAGAATCATGGAAAATGAGACGCACTTACTCCGCGAGTTTAGGGATAGCGGGTACGTTTTGTTCGGGGCCCATGGCGGAATAACCACCATCGACGGCATAATCAGCACCGGTGACAAAGCTTGCTGCATCGGAGAGAAGAAAAGCCACCACTTCGCCCACTTCTTCTGGGTTGCCGACACGCCCAAGCATATGGAACGGTGCGGCCACTTGATCTGTTTTGGCTCGGTCACCCCCGGTGATTTCGTCCATGACGCGCGACCAAGTCCAGCCGGGGGACACAGAGTTGACACGGATATGATCCGCCGCAAAATCCATCGCTAAGCTGCGGGTTAACTGCAAAATTGCGGCTTTAGAAACGGGGTAGAGCCAGCGCCCTGTTTGGGCAATAGAAGAAGAAATGGAGGTGAAATTCACAATCGCTCCCCCTTGCTGTGCTTGCAGATAAGGGCGAACAATTTTACTCATTTCTACGGAGCTGACAACGTTAATATTGAGGGCGGTGAGCCAATCCTCACGGCTTGAGTTCATTCCTTCATCTAGGTAAGAACAGGCCAGATTGACTAAGCCATCGATACGACCAAAGTGTTGGCTTACTTCTGCAGTGGCAGCAGTAATGGCATCATTATCCGTAATATCAACATGCCAGAAGCGTGCTACTTGTTCATCTTGGCCAACGGCCGCTGCCCCGCCCACCTTGTCAATATCAAATACGGCAACGCGAGCGCCATATTGGCGTAGCACTTGCACCACACCAGCACCAATTAGAGTGGCGCCGCCTGTGACAATAAATACTTTTTTTTCTAAACCTTTCATGGTCAGCTCCGCAGAGAAGGTCGTGATTATGAGGAGTAAACCGGTGAGCTTATTCCACCAGTTTGGCTTTGATACGTTGTTGTGTCTCGGGGGAGACATTCAGCCCTTTGGTGATGTATTCATCCATTGAGCCATAGTTCTTTTCCGCTTCGTTAAAGGAGATTTCTAGCCAGTTTTCCTGTACACCCATAAAAGGAGCAAAGGCTAAAGCGGCTTGTACCCCTTTTTGGCTCGCGGTTTTGTTGAAGCTTTCTGTAATAGACTGCAGGGAGTAGTCATTAGAGAGTAGAAAGTCATTCATGATCACATCACGTGGAACACCGGCAATGTGCAATAGGATGGCCGATACCCAGCCTGTGCGATCTTTACCGCCGGAACAGTGCACGATTTGCGCGCCATCATTTTCGGCAATTTGATTAAGTAACGTACCGATTTCTTTACGGGCATGCTCATCATTAGTGATTAAGCGGTAGATTTCCTCTGCCCCCGCAATGGTTTTTTCAGGACGTTCGGTAAAGCCTGTGCGTACACTTTCTACATCATCCCAGCCAAGTAAATTCCTGTTTTCCCATTTCGCTCCAGGGATTTCGGTATCAGGGTGCAAAGCGATTTCCCCAGGAGTCCGTAAGTCATAGATGTGACGGATATTGAGTGACGATAGCTGCTTGATATCACTATCACTGAGTTCTAGTGCATTGGAGCGAAAAATCACACCAGATTTGAGTTTTTTTCCTGATGTGGTTTGATATGGTGTGCCTTCGCCTGCCAGATCACGGAAGTTATCGGCTTTTTCCAAAGTAACAGTACGATGCAAAGCGGCTTGAGAGG
This sequence comes from Paenalcaligenes sp., assembly GCF_030152715.1. Lineage (NCBI taxonomy): Bacteria > Pseudomonadati > Pseudomonadota > Betaproteobacteria > Burkholderiales > Alcaligenaceae > Paenalcaligenes > Paenalcaligenes sp. Next base: position 64,154 of record NZ_JASLIX010000092.1, on the reverse strand, counting down.
GAGCGCTTGGCGCCGTTTCCGCTGCTTGAAGATAGGCAACAGGGCTCATCATAGCGACAGCTAATAGGCTATTTGTGATAAGTTTTTTAAACGTGTACGAGGTTGTCATTTTCATATTGTCTCCTTAATACATAGTTATCGAACGCGTACAAATTAAAATGGGATAGCGGCTTTAACGAGGAATTGATGGCCTTTGGGGCGACTACGAACCCCAACGTCTTGCTGCCATTTCGCGGTAAAAAGCCAGCCGTTAGGGTTGGCATAGCGCAAGGTTGGGCCAATGCCAATGGCACGCGCTTTACCATCCCCAGCTAACGGTCCACTATCTTTTTTAAACTGCTGATAGGCATATCCCCCAATGCCTGCGACCCAACCATTCCCAAAGCCATAACCGAGTGCATAGTCAGCATGAATAGCGTGCCCGGTACGGGTATGGGTATCGCTGTTATTCATGTTGAAATCCACCATGGCTTTAATATCGAAATTCACCCCTTTGGGCTGGGTATAGGTAAACGCCGCAGCAGGTTGGATCGTCCAGTAGTTACGACCCAGGTTGGCCATTTCACCTTTTTTGTAGCGTCCAGTAGGAGCAACAAAATCCACACCGATGACTGCATGTGCAGCATCGCTAAAGTGGTAGCCTAGAGCTGGACCAAAGGCAATGTCGCCTAGACCGGAGCGGCGTTTACTCATTCCCATGGCTTGCTCTTTAACGGTCAGTAAGGGAAATAGCGCATGAAAAGCCAGCTGCCCACCGGCGACTTGTTGCGGTGTTACCCAAACGACCCGAGGTGCGACCATGCCGACCTCGACTTTAAAATCAGGAACAGGGATTTTGTCACCATGCCGATCACGGACGGAGTTGTAACGCATGGTGCCACCGTACATAAGCAGGTGCACCCCTGGCCCTGGTAAAGCGCCTGACATATAGGATTCCAAACCATCTGGATAAATAGGAAGCCCATTTCCTTCGATGGCGTGCGCGTTATAAGACAAGCCAACAAGGGCGGCACAGCTTAGTGCACATGTCAGATATTTTGTTTTAACCATTGTCTCCACCTTTACGCTTTTATTGTTTAGTTGTGAATGATTTAGATGGTAGGGTTATGATTTTTATTGGTCTATCCAGTTTTGGCAGGGCTTATCCACTTAGTGCAAATACTTGTCTTTTTTAGGGAAAACCCCAGCGGTTTTTCATAAGGCTTTCATAAGCGATTGATATAGAAAAAGAAATTTTTGTTTAGGTTTAAAGCTTCCAACAAAAAAAAGCCCATCATCATGATGGGCGTATAAAAGAGTGGGTGAAAAATTAAGGCTGGCTAAGTGCTTGGATTTGTTCGCGGTAAAATTGGAGTGCGGCTTGGCCATCCACGTTTTTCTTTTTGGCAGCTTTGATCCAGTCTTCTTCAATAAAAGCCAAATCGGCTTTTAGCTTTTCTAGTTCAGCACCCTCGACATGGTAAGTTTTTAGCCCTGCTGCGCTAAGATTCTGAATCGATTGGTTCTCCGCTTCTTGCCATTTTTTGCCAAAATCACGTGCCATGGCTTCGCCAGAGATTTGTTCAATAGCAGCGCGGTCCGCTTCACTGATTGCGTTCCATTTGCGTTCATTCATAAAAAGAAACTGGCTGGACTTACCCAAACCACCGGGGGCGGCTACAGCGCTTTTAATGAGTTTGTCGAGCTTAAAATTTTCAATTTGATCATATTGAAAATATAGTCCGTCAATAACACCGCGCGAGAGCATTTCATAACTTTCAGAGGCAGGGGCGTTTACCGAAACAGTAGCCATGGCTTTACCAATGCTATCAAACAGCGGACTAGGAGAACGTAGTTTTAGTCCTTTTAGATCATTCAGGCTCTTGATTTCTTCTTTTGTCGTAAAAATCACGGTGGCCGGACTAGTCCAAAGCCCAATAAGTTTTACGCCACGATGCTCATTAGCATCGAGCATAAATTTTTCGTACGTGCGCCAATACGCGACGGAGTTAATGCCACCGTCTTCAGTGGTAAAAGGCAGTTCGGCAAACTCAATCAAAGGAAAGCGAGTGGCGGTGTAACTGTGTACGGACATGCCCATATCGGCCACGCCATTGCGTACTAAATCTAAATGCGCTTGAGGTTTGCCTAAAGGGTTGATGAACTCGACTTTTACCCGTCCTTCTGTGACCTCGTTAACTTTAGCAGCCCATGGCTCAAGCATTTCTTTTACGATGTAATGCGCAGGGGGGAGCCAGTTAGAAAAGCGAATCACTTGAGTGTCAGCATTGGCGGCGCTAAAAGGATTCAAGGCAGCGAGGCCTAGCCCTAAACAGGCGCCTAAGCGTTGGATGAGTTTCATTTGTCTTCTCCTTATGAGTGGTTTTTTACATGCTGTTGGGGATCACTAGCACAATCCATGGAATGAGTACGAGTAACGCTAAACGGATAATGTCAGTAATAACAAAAGGGCTGACCCCTATAATTGCGGTCCGTAAAGGAATATCTGGCATGACGTTTTTAATCATGAAAATATTCAGGCCAAGTGGGGGGGTGATTAAACTGATTTCTGCTGCCACCACAACTACAATGCCAAACCACACCAAATCAAAGCCTAACGAGGCCACAATAGGATAGAAAATAGGCACGGTGAGCATGACCATGGACATGGTTTCTAAAAAGCAACCTAAGACCAGGTAAATTAGGCAAATCAGAAAGATAACAGTCAATGGGGAAACAGCTAGCCCATTGATAAAATCAAGAAGCTGGTTAGGTAGGCCTGCAACAGTGAGAAAATTAGTAAAAATAAGTGCACCAATGACCAGCGCAAACATGACGGCTGTTGTTTGTGCTGCCTCAATCAGAACAGTGAGATAGAGTTTAGGCTGCCAGCCACGGCGTTTAAAGGTAATAAGAAAGGTACAAAACGCGCCGATGCCTGCGGCTTCCGTTGGGGTGAATACCCCACCGTAAATACCACCCATGATGACTATAAAAAGCAAAGTAATTGCTAATACGCCTTTGGTAGCGTGTAGCCGTTGTTTCCAGGTGCTTTTTTCGCCAGGTTGCCCTAGTTTTGGGTTGATAGTTGTCAGGATGACCACCGTTAACAAATACATGAGCATGGCGATAAAACCGGGTAAGAAGCCCGCGGCAAAGAGCTTGCCAATATCGGTTTCGGTAAGAATGCCATAGACCACCATGATTACACTGGGTGGGATGAGAATCCCTAAGGTACCACCCGCGGCAATACTCCCTGTGGCAAGACGGTCATCGTAATGGTATTTGCGCATATTGGGCATGGCGACTCGGCTCATTGCGGCTGTCGTTGCCATGCTAGAACCAGACAAGGCACTAAATGCTCCGCAAGCAATGATGGTAGCCATGGCCAAGCCACCGCGTAAATGTCCAATAAAAGCATTGGCGGCAGCGTATAAATCACGCGATAACCCCGAGGCATTGACCAGATTACCCATTAAAATAAACAACGGTAATACCGTAAAGCTATAGCTCATGCCAGTATCGAAAGCAGTTTGAGCAGCCATGGTGTAGGCGGCTTCAATGCCCGTAAAATAGCTAAAGCCCAGCGTGCCAACAAGCAGCATGCCCCAAGCAATGGGTAAGCCCATAAATAGGCTGAACATTAATATGGCTAAGCCAAGAATAGAAATAAGCATAATGACACCTCGCTCTGGCTTATGGCTGCTTAATAAATAGATGTAAAAAGGCGGCTAGGGCAGCAATGCCAGTAAAAATAGCAATGGCAAAAGCAAAAGGGGCAATAGGTAGTTGCAAAGCGTGACTCATGTCACCGTAGTCGGCGAGCTGTTTGCCATGTAGCCATAGAAAATAGCTCAAAATTGCCAAGCCAGAGGCGGAAATCAATGACAGAATTTTTTTCTGCAGGCGTCGAATCAGAGGAGATAACCAGCCATCAATGACCGTGACAGTTAGATGCTGTTGATGCCAGGTCACACGCGGAATCGCGGCAAAGACAAGGATGCCAAGCAGGAGCTCGTTGCTTTCATAAGCACCATGTAATGGCGCATGAAAAATATAGCGTCCTACCACATCAATGGTGGTGATGCAGGTCATGAGGATGAGTAGCACGACGCACAGTGCATCAAGAATTGATTCAATGGTGCGCACGATGCCGCTGGGAGTGCGCAGTAGCTCCATACCGGGTAGGTCATTGTCCATATTGTCTCCGTCCAGGACAAGTTGATACTGATATAAAAGGCGTGATTATCACGCCTTTTAAGTGGAATGTTTTTGTTCTAAATAGTTTAATTGTTAACAAATCCACGTAAATAGAAAATAACCCTTAATCGGGTTAAATAGTGAGGGTGCCCACGCTGGCTCCCCCGCAAACATATAAGGTTTGTCCAGTGATAAAACTGTTATCTGGATCAGTAAAAAAACTGACAGCGCGTGTGATGTCATCGACACGGCCTAGACGTTTTACGGGTATATTGGCGGCGAGTTGTTTTTCTCGTTCACTACCGGCTTCGACCACGTCATAAAACATAGGGGTTTGAATAGGACCAGGGGCTACCACATTAACGGTAATGCCTTGGTCAGCCAATTCTAATGCCCACGTGCGAGCCATCCCGATCATACCGGCTTTGGTAGCAGAGTAGGCAGTGCGCGTTTGTAAACCTAAAGCACCCCGTGAAGACATCAATACAACGCGCCCAAATTGTTGTTGACGCATAGCAGGCAAAATCGCTTGCATGATTTGAATAGCTGCACCTAAATGAATTTGGGTAAGACCTTGTAGTTCGTCAATTTGCACTTCATCAATCAGGTTGGGCCAAATCACCCCCGCATTATGCACAAAATGTGTAACGGAATAATTGGCGGCAATTGTCGCTGCTGCTTGTGCGGTGGCAGTCTCATCCAGTAGGTCGACTTGCATTTGCACTAAGCGCTCGTGCTGGTGGTCTAGCGTTTTACGTGCCAAAGAAATGACGGTATAACCTTGTTGAAGATAGTGTTGGCATAGATCGGCACCAATGCCAGCGCTGCCTCCTGTTATGACGACGGTATACGGAGTTGTCATGGTTGGGTCTCCTGATGACGTGTTTGCGATAAGGGGTGAGCGACTAATACACCTACACCGGCGGGATCCAGTTCTAAAGAGACGCAGACGCGGTCACCGCTTTGTAAAGATGCAGAGAGGTGCGCGATGGCAACCGGACCACAGTCTAACTGAACAGTACCGATACGCCAGGGCAGTTTTTCTTGAAAGTAAGGTTCATTACTATGGTGTAAGGTGGTAGAGGCCATAAGCGTGGCGTATGGCGATACGGGCTGCCAAGGCAAAGCATCCCCTAGGCAATGAGCACAAACATCCCGAGGGGGGTATTGCACCGTTTGGCATTCACTACAAACCTGTAAGGCAAACTGTTGTTTTTGGGCGGCTTGGCTTAGCCCTGCAGCAGCAGGGCTGCGCGTGCTAGGAGGTAAAGACGGTGTCATGCATCACCTCGTTTTAAAATGGTAGCGGCTGTACAAATACCGCGGTCGTAGTTAATCATGCCAAAACCCGATACCATACCGATGCGGGCATTGTCGACTTGGGTGGCTTGAGCGGTATGAGTGAGCTGACGTAAAGCTTGAACGAGCCCTAAATAGCCGCCCGCGGCACCGGCCTGACCAACCGAAAGCTGGCCGCCAGAGGTATTAAAAGGAAAACTGCCATCAATGGTAAAAGTGTGATCGCGGATAAATTGCGGGCCATGTCCTTTGGCGCAAAAGCCCAGGTCCTCAAACTGCAATACGTTAATGACGGGGTAATCGTCATACGTTTCTAAAAAATCGATCTCTTGTGGTGTGACCTGCGCCATGTCATAGAGCTCATCCACATCCATAGCCCAACCGCCTCGATATTGGACAGGGTCTTCTGGAAAGGCATTATGGCGTTCAATTGTGCTGAGAATTTCAACAAAAGGCAGGTCCAGACGTTGAGCTAGCTCTTTAGGCATGACTAAATAGCCTTCAGCGCCTGCGCAAGGCATAACACAGTCAAATAAATGGATAGGCTCGGCAATGGGGCGTGCAGCTAGATATTGTTCTAGGCTGAGCGGTTTTTTCATAAGAGCGTGTGGGTTGCGTAAAGCATTGTCACGCTGCGCGACGCATAATTTACCAAAGTCCTCTCGTGTTGCCCCGTAGTGGCGCATATAGTAATCGGTGAGCAGGGCAAAGCTACCATTGGGCCCTGCTGCACCATAGGGGTAGACCGCGTCCTGAGAAAAGCGTGAAAAAGCACTTACGGTGTGTTTGAAGGAATCACGATGGTTGGTGTCGCCCGCAATGCAGGCGACGACGGTGGCATCACCGCATTGCACCGCTCGTGCCGCCCGACGTAGGGCTACAACGCCGCTCGCTCCCCCCATCGGAATATGGTCTAACCAGCGTGGGCTCATTTGAAAATGCTGCATTAAGCCCACAGCGGTATCATTACCTAAGGTGAAGCTTGATACACATACGCCATCAATATCCGATTTCTGTAAACCACTGTGGCTAAGGAGCTGTTTTAAGGCGGTACCTAGCCAACGGTGGGCGCTTTGTTCGGAAAAGCGAACATAAGGAATGGTTACGGGGCAAACCAGTACCACATCACGATAAGCAGAGCGGGTAACCATTAAACCTCCTGCCGTTTTTTTAAGTGAGTGGTATCGATACAGTCAGGGTGCTCAAGCAGTGATAGGGCAAGTGTTTTTAATTCACCCCGTTGGATTTTGTTGGTCGAAGTGAGGGGAAGCTGGTCAACAAAAGCAATGTAGCCGGGTACTTTAAAGTAAGCTAACTGCGTGAGCCCCCATTGCACAATTTCTGTAGCCAATTGTGCTTTGGCGGCGTGACTGTCTACGGGCTTATTAGGAACAATAAGCGCCATCACCTCGTCACCGCGAATTGCATCCGGAACCGCCGCTACAGCAATAGAACGGATCGCTGCATATTGTTGCATGACATTTTCGACTTCGACGGCCGCAATGTTTTCGCCACTACGACGGATCACATTTCGTTTACGGTCAATGAAGTGAAGATAACCTTGCTCATCACGGCGTACAATATCGCCCGTGTGAAACCAGCCATTGGCCCAGGCTTCTTCAGTTGCGGCTTGGTCTTTCCAGTAGCCAGCAAAAAAGCCACGGCGTGGATTTGGTCCAGCGTGACGAACGAGAAGCTCGCCATCTACCCCATTGGCCACAGGGTTACCCTCGTCATCAACGAGTCGCACCTCAACTTGATCACTTTCTTTACCAAAGCAGTTGGTACCGATAAAGCGTGGTTCTTCGTTGGCAATAATACATGCGCCTGCACCGGTTTCGGTCATGGCCCAAGCCTCGAGCAGCGGAAAGCCAAAACGCGCCTCAAAAGGTTGATGCAGCGCGCCATCCACGCCTGCTCCAAAGCCAAAGCGTACAGAGTGGTTTTTATCACTTTCAGTGGCTTCGAGCTTCATTAAAATCGCTGGCATAACCCCTAGATAGTGAACGACCGTAGCTTCGGATTTGCGCACGGATTCCCACCATGTACGGGGATGAAAGCGATCTAACACGATAAGACAGCCCCCCGTTTTAATCATTGCCATGGCGGAAAAGGCCAGCGCATTCATGTGAAATAATGGAAGGGGGGTTAACATGCGTTCGCGACCCTTATAAAGGGTAGCGAGCCCCCCCACATTCGCGTACCAGTCTCCTGCATCATGGAAATATTGATTTGGGAGCATGCAGCCTTTAGGACGGCCTGTTGTGCCCGAGGTATACATCAGCGCACATTCACTATCGATGGTGATGGCTTGATCGGCATGACGAGCAGGGCTTAAAGCGGAAGGAACCGCTTGCTCAGGTGTCATTAACGCTAAGGGCTGCTTTGCTTTGGCGGCAGCGTCTTGTAAATCCGCATGACGATTAGAGGTAGCCACCGCTAAGATCATTTCTGAGTGCCCGATCAGGTATTCAAGCTCGGCTGCGCGTAGATCTGGATTAATGGGCACAATGGATGCCCCTAGCTTATTGAGCGCTAGCCAATGTAAGAAAAAAGCAGGGCGATTTTCTAAAAGCATGCCTACACGATGGCCATGACCATAGCCTGCTTTTTGATATTGTTCGGCGAGTTGATCAATTTGGGCTTGGGCTTGGGCGTAGCGGATAGGGCCTGCCTCGATGCCATAGATATCAGCCGTTTCCGGAAGCACCAACATAAAATCATGATCAGGCCACTGCTGAGCGCTTTGTTTAAAGGCGGCGTAAATGGTTTGTCCCACAGTGTTCTCCTACATAAACAGCTGAATGTTGCCAAAGGGGGCATCGCAGTTAAGTAAATCGACGCGTTTGAGTTTGATGCGCAGTTGGCCGTTATCTTGGACAAGGTGATGCGTTGCCCAGCCAACATAAAAGGTTTGTTCATCACCTCGGGTTTCGGTGTAGTGAAAAGCAGTGCGTACTTGATGCTCTTTGGCGTTGGGATCAAAGTGAATGACGCGAGGCTGTTGTAGCAGATGGTGGCAGCGGCTTTTAGGTTGCTGCGAAAAGGTACGTTGCCCAGCAAGACGCTCAATACGAACCTGAAGCAAAAGCTTGTCTTCGTAGAGTAAAGAGGCGTGCAAAATGGGGTCGGTTTGTCCGTGCGCGAGCGGCATCCAGTAGTAGCCGTCATCGGTAAATAAATCGAGCCACTCGTCAAAACGTTGTTCATCGAGCAGGTCGGCTTCGTGGTAGACAAAATCAATTAAATCTTGAGCGGTAAGTTGTGTCATGATGCGTCCTTTCTATCAATGAGCTATAGGTTTAGGCGTCAATGCCCATGTATTTCAACCACGCTCGGAACTGAGCTCGCATTTGCATTTCGCTGGTGCCATTAATAACCACATTTTTTTGTTCTTTTTCAGCGGGGTCATACAGTCGACCCACATTTAGCCAGTCGCGTCCGCGACTTTTTAGGGCTTGTTGGGCGCGCTCGTACATCTCTAGGTCATCATGGCCAACCACAGAGGTGGGGGCGTTGATGAGACGGTTATACATGAGCGTACGCTCTAAGAGCTTGTCGGGGGCGCCGACTAAACGGAAGGTCCATGACTCCACTAAGGTTTTGTCTACGGCAATGGGCTTAAAAATACGTAGGGTTTGGATTGGGCCTTTGATCATGATGTTAGGAAAGTACACGGTGTTATGACGTACATCACCGAGGATTTCTTTGGTGCGCTCTTCGCCATACGCAGCAACCATTTGGTCCCAATAACCGTCAATATCGGAGTATTCCGCATGAATGGAGTCTGCAACCCCTGTATGGCCATGACCGTTTTCCCAGACGCGAATCCCCATGTTTTCAAAGAATTCGTAAGGGGACATAAAAGGAGCAAAAAGCTCAACTGCCATGGGTTTGGGCGTGCCTTCTGGCGCATTTTCCCAAACTTTGACGGCGGTGCCCGCCGAGGACTCGTGCGCAACCATTGGGTGACAGGTATCGGTTTGGTTATCTACCAGCATTTTCCAGTTACAGTGGTGCATGTAGCGCATTACACCACCGGCAATTTCCAGTTTGCCCTCAGGTGAGCGGTCAACCATATTATCGATCGTTGACAAGGACTCGCCGAAAAAGTCCTCAAAACTTTCTCCTTCCGCACTTAAACGACAGAAGACAAAGTCGCGATAGACCATCACGTTTTCTACTGCCGCCATGCCGCGGCTGGCTTCAGAACATTCAAAGCCGGTGTCCTCGTAGCCTTTTTTAAGAGGGATGGCAAGTAAACGCCCGTCGGTGCGAAAGGTCCATGCGTGATAAGGACAGCGGAAAAATTTGCCTGTATTCCCACAGGTTTCACCAGCGACTTTGACGCCTTTATGGGGACAGCGGTTATACAGCACTTTAATGCTGTTATCGCTGTGCCGTACCATAATGACTTCTTCGGTGCCGACCGTGGTGGTGAAGTAATCTCCTTTATTAGGGATTTGGCTAGCGTGGCCCACATACACCCACGTATTGGCAAAGAGTTGTTCCATTTCAAGCTGGAACAATTCCTCGTTAATGTAGAGGTCTTTGTGGACTTCTGTGTCGCGGACCAATTGACGGATAGCATCTGGATTATTGCGATAAAGATTCATGGCAAGCACCTTACATATCGAGAACAAGTTTTTGAGATTTTGCGCGAGAAATACAGATCTGCATGACTTTGCCGCTGGCTTTTTCTTTGTCGGTTAAAAAGTAATCACGGTGATCCGGAATGCCTTCGAGTACATCTACCGTACAGACCCCACATTCGCCCCGTTTGCAGTCATACATCGGATCCTCACCCGCTTCTTCGAGCACATCGATGATGGTTTTATCTGCAGGAACTACAAAGCTCAGCCCAGACTGGCGCAGTTCTACTTCAAAGGGTTGGTCGCCCGCAACCGGTGCAGCGGTTATGAAAAGCTCGAAATGGATATGACAGCGGGGCCAGCCACGGTCTTTAGCTAGTGCAATGACCGCATCAATCATGCCTTGCGGACCGCAAACATAAATATGTTGATCAGGGCTTAAGCCATCAAAAAGTGTCGATAAGTCTAATGCGTGGTGATCGTTGGTGTAGCAGTGCAGTTGTTCCCCAAGTAGCGAGCGCAGCTCATCAGCAAAAGCCAGTTGTTCTGTGCTGCGCGCACTGTAATGAAGCGTACAGGAACGGCCTTGTTGTGTGAGCGCGTGTGCCATACTGGCAATAGGGGTAATGCCAATGCCACCAGCAATTAATACGATGGGCTTTTCATCCGGTTGGGCTTCGGCTAAAGGAAAATCATTGACGGGTCCTTTGACTGTTAAGACATCACCGACTTGGCGTTGATGCATAAACAGGGAGCCCCCTTTGCTATTTTCTTCCAGACGTACACCTAAGCGGTATTGCTGGGGGGAAGCATGCCAGTTGTAGTCTGGCTCTGTGACAATTAATGAGTAACAGCGGTGGTCATTTAGTTCAGGAATTTGAACTTGTAAGTGAGCGCCAGGCTGTATGGGAGGAAGTGCCGTGTTGGTGTTTGCAGTTAAAACAAACTCGCGAATGAGTGGGGATACATCACGGATTTCTTGAATAAGGAGGTCAAATGTTTGCATCGTAAGCCTTCCGGTCTGGGTGATGAGGGGCAGACGCATAACCACAACCATAGGCTATTTTCCATCTCTGGGCGGCAGCATGCCTTCCCGATGGGTTGTCTCCGTCAGCTTGATGACTGTGGCTTTGGGCAGAAAGCCTCATCACTGAAAATCGTTATTAATATGTGATGTATTCTAGTAGTGAATAGTTTAGTAATCAATATATTCTTGAGAATGTAATGGAAAACCATTAGAGCTTTAGGCATAAAAAAAGCCCCTTAGGACAAGGGGCAAAAAATGCGGATGTACGATAAGAAAATTGCTACGCGTTGACGATAGCCAGTACGCGTAGTGGGCTGCCTGAGCCACCTTCGATTTTAAGTGGCGCCGAGAGAATAAGAGTACCTGTAGGGGGTAACTGATCTAAGTTACGCAGGCACTGCAGGCCATAGCGGTTAGCACCATGCATTAGCGTATGACAAGGGTAGGCGACAGGCCAGGCATAAGATTGACCTGCATCGGTATTGATGGTTTCTACACCAAAGCCATGGACATCGCGTTCGTGGATCATCCATTCGACGGCTTCTTGCGAAGGGCCAGGGGTATGCGGGCCGTTTTCTTTCATGTTGACGTAGGCTTCTGGACCTTGCTCTTCAAGGCGTTTGGACCAGTCAGTGCGTAAAAACACCCAAGAGCGGGCAGGAATGCGTCCGTGTTTTTCTTCCCAGGCTTGGAGAAACTCGGGGGTAAGTATCCAATTGTCGTCTTGAGCGACTTCTGCTGTTGCATCTACCACGACGGCTGGGCGTATAAAGTTTTCGGCAGGAATGGTGTCTACCGTACCTTGGGGATGATCTTTACCGGAAATCCAGTGCGCCGGTGCATCGAAGTGTGTTCCGGTATGCTCACCACAGGTAAAGTTATTCCAGTACCAGCCTGGACCGGCTTCGTCATATTGACTGATGCGTTGCATACTAAAGCCAGCGGTTTGACCAAATTGCTCAGGTAACTGTAGGGATGGAAAAGATTCGTTCAGTGTATGGGTAAGATCAATAACCTTAACTTGATTATTGTTCAGGGCATCAATCATGAGGCTAAGCGCGTTGCTCATGGCTGTCTCCATTATGTATTTTATAAATATGGCTCAGGGCAATTTCATATTGCCCTGAGAGGTCATGCATTAGTTGTCGCTGGGATCAAAATCCGCTGGGTCGGGATTGAGCTCATCAACGTTAAAGTTGTCATTGACAAAAGTCGCTGCGGTCAGAGCGCGGCGGTTCACTTGGAGGTTAAACACATCAAAGCGGTTGTAATGACCAGTGACGTCGTGCATCTGGCGCGGCTGGATGCAGCGCGATAGATCGATATCTCCGTAAGCAATCCCCTCATCATCAATGAGCGGTTCACCTACGGTACGTCCGTCGGGACCAATAATGCCTGAGAAGGCACTATTTTTACGAGCCAGCAGTTCGCGAGCTTCAGGGTGTGAGGCACTCATAAGTTCCACGATTTCTTCAGAAATGGTGGAGCAAGAGATCACAGTGAACACCTTGCCCTCAAAACAATGCGCAGCAGCACGTAAGCGAATCGCTTCGGCCATGTCATAGTCTTTAGGTGCAACCGGTAGAGCAATGTAGTTGGCGGTGTGTACCATTTCGCCCTGAGCAAGCAAGCTAAAGCGCGCGAGGGTGTTGGTGTTCTCACCACATGCGAGCGAACCCAATGGACCAATGTTGGTCTTATGTACACGCATGGAAGAGGCATCGCCGGGAGCCCAAGTGAGCTTTTCTGCCCAGGTGGGGACAAGCTTACGATGGCGACCGATAATACGGCCTTCGTGGTTAATGGTCACCAAGGTGTTATAGAGCGTTGCGATACTATTTGGGTTGCGTTCGTTAACGCCAATGACTACGTTAACTTGGCGTTGAGCTGCCACCTGAGCGATTTTTTGAATTTCCGGACCAGGCACTTCGATAGCGGATAAAACCAGCTTTTCGAACCAAGGGCTGGCCTCGACAGGATTCATGACCCAGCTCCAATACGGATAAGCGGAAATGAATACCTCAGGAAAGGCAACCAGTTTTGCACCGTTGTCGGCGGCTTCATGGATCAGGCGGCAAGCTTTTTCAACGGTCGCGTCGGTGTTAAGAAACACCGGCGCGGTCTGAACAGCTGCAGCCTTGAATTTTGGCAATTCAAGCATGCATGTTCTCCTTAGTTTTTGGGGGTAACGTCCACGATGGGGTGACGTAGCGTACCGATACCTTCGACGACGGCTTCGACCACATCGCCAGGCCACATCCATTCTTGTGGGTCACGACCAGCCCCAACACCCTCAGGTGTACCGGTAGCAATAATGTCACCGGGCTCTAAGGTGATACCAGCGCTGATGTCAGCAATAAGGTCATTCACATTAAAGAGCATATGTTTGGTGTTGGAGCTTTGCTTGGTCACACCGTTTAGGGTGAGGCTCAGATTCAGGTTGTGTGGATCGGTGATCTCATCGGCGGTTACGATCACAGGACCAAAGGGAGCGTAGGTGTCTTGGCCCTTGGAGTAAATCCACTGACCAGCACGACGACAGTCGCGCGCGCTAACGTCAATCATGACGCTGTAGCCAAAGACGTATTTCAGCGCCTCTTCTTTGCTGACACGTTGTGCTCGTGTGCCCATGATCACGGCAAGCTCAACTTCCCAGTCCATTTGTTGGGTGATGTTGCGATTGTGCTCAATGGCATCGCCAGGACCAATAACAGTGGTTGGGGGCTTGGAGAAAATGACTGGCTCTTTAGGCAAGTCGGCAGAGGTGTCCAAAGTACGGCTGGATTCGGCAACGTGCTCTACATAGTTCAAGCCAATACCGAAAATGTTTTTACGTGGGCGTGGGATAGGTGCCAAAAGCTTTACGTTAGCCAAGGGTACGGCCACGCCTAACGGCATATCGTCAGCATGCTCGTCGAGCAAACGGCTAGTTGCTTTAACCGCAGCTGGACCCATGTCGATGAAATCGAGCATGTTGTCGGGTAGGGGGTGGCCAGTGGCTAAGCCAAACTCGAATAAGTCAACGACGAGATCGCCAACAATAGCACCTAAGCGGCCAGCAGCAGCAACTTCGCTGCGATAAGTAACAAGACGCATTTTTATCTCCAAGAGTAGCAAGATATGTTGCCGAGGCAACACATCGGATTCATGAATTATTCGGTGATGATCTGGTGACCATCATTATCTGCGAGCGCTTCTTCGTAATAGAGGTTGAGCGCACGCATCACAGGTAGATCGTGGAATGAGAACAAGCACGCATCATCGCTGCTGGACCCGTTAACGTGTTCGTGGAACATCCAAGAGGGTACGCAGAAGATATCGCGCTCGCGCCAATCAAAGCGTTTGCCATTGATGATGGAGTAACCATGACCTTTGGCCACTTGGTAGATGATGCTACCTGTGTGGCGGTGTGCTTTGGTGTGTTCGCCGGGCCGCAGCATTTGCATGCTTGCACCCATGGTTGCCATGACGGGACCACCCGTTAAGGGGTTGGTGTAGTCCATGATAATGCCATCATAGGGGCTGCCATCGGTGACTTTGGCATAACGCGATAAGGCTTCGTAGGTGGGCTCCCACTCATATTTCAAGAGTGGGGAGTAGGGTTTTTGCCAGTCATGTAGCACAGGTTTTAAGCCCGGGTTCCCCCAAATATGGGAAGCATCATTCACAGGAAAGGTGACCGCTTGTGATAAGTCGGGGTGGACAGCGTAAAAGCCGGCTTCCATGGCATTGACAAAGGGGATGTCTAGGCCGTCTTGCCAGATGCAGGTGGTGCCGTCCTCACTGACACCATGCTCATGCCACGCCCCATTTGGCGTTAAGACAAAGTCATTGGCGCCTAAGGTCATCTTGTGACCGTCTACAACGGTATAGGCACCAGAGCCTTCCATAATGAAACGTAGTGCGGAAGAGGAGTGTGAGTGAGCGGAAGCAGCTTCGCCAGGATGCATCACCTGCAATCCAGAATAGAGCCAGCCTACGGCTGCCGACACATCTTGGCGCCCTGGATTATTAAGATAAATCACACGGCGACCCGCTTGTTCAGGGGTTACTAAATCCACAGAGCGCAATACGTACTCACGCAGATCCTGATAGCGCCACAAAACAGGAACAGACTGGGACTTGGGTTCCCACGGCTCGATTTTATTGGCTACGTTCCACAGAGCCCCGGCTTCAAACTTTTCGAGGTCTTTATAGTATTGGACAAGCTCAGGGGTGTCGCTGACATTAGCACGACCCGCTACGTCCTCTTTGTAGATGTCATAACGTTCGGTTGTCATGGTTGTCTCCTTTAGCCTTGTAAGACAGGGCGGTTTTCATTACGTTCCAACCAGTCTTGACCCCACTGATATTGTTTTGGCCAAGCGACCTGGTGATAACCAAGCTTAGCGGCCTCGTGTAAGGGCCAGTTTGGATTGGCGAGGAACCCACGAGATAGCGCACATAGGTCAGCGCGACCGGCAGCGATAATGCTGTTGGCATGGTCGGCTTCTAAGATGGCGCCTACTGCCATGGTAGCAATGCCGGCCTCGTTACGCACGCGATCCGCAAAAGGGGTTTGGAACATGCGACCATAAATGGGTTTTTGTGCTTTGACGACCTCGCCGCTGGAAACATCAATGAGATCCGCTCCGGCGGCTTTGAATAAGCGTGCAATTTCGACGGCTTCATCCACGGTAGTTCCACCCTCTGCCCAGTCTGTGGCAGAGATGCGCACGAACATGGGTTTATTTTCTGGCCAAACCGCGCGCATGGCTGTAAAGACCTCTAAGGGGAATTTCATGCGGTTTTCTAAACTGCCGCCAAATTCGTCTGTACGCTGGTTGGTTAAGGGCGAAATAAAGCTAGAAAGCAAATAGCCATGTGCCGCTTGAAGCTCAATACAGTCAAAGCCAGCTTGGTCCGCACGTTGGGTAGCGGCGACAAAAGCATCACGAATGGTATCCATTTGCTCGCGAGTGATCGCGGCAGGGGTGGCACTGTCTTGGTCATAGGCAATAGCTGAGGCCGAGAGCAGATCCCAGTTGTCAGATTGCAGTGGTTTATTTACGTTTTCCCAGCCGCGTTGTGTGGAGCCTCGGCGACCTGCATGTCCGAGCTGGATGCCCATACATGCGCCATTTTGTTGTACTTGCTGAACCACCTCACGCCAAGCTGTCATTTGCTCGTCGTTCCATAAACCGGCGCAGCCAGGGGTGACGCGACCCTCGGGGGTAACCGCTGTCATTTCTGCCATGACAAGGGCTGCACCGCCTAGAGCGCGAGCACTATAGTGATTTTGATGGAACGCATTCACCACACCGTTCTCGGCGCTGTACATGAGAGTTGGAGCAAAAACGATACGGTTTTTGAGTTTCATATCACGCAGCGCATAGGGCGTGAACATCGGCGGTGGTGGAGTTTGTTCTGCGGATAGCGTCATGCCGGCTTGCTGAGCGAACCAGCGCTCAAACTGCTCAATGCCTTCGGCATCGCGTAGACGTAGATTTTCGTGAGAAATACGCTGCGAGCGTGTGAGCATTGAGTACGTAAACTGCTCTGGCTCCATATGCGCATAGCGGGCTACGTTCTCAAACCACTCCGTGGAGTTGCGAGCGGCATTTTGAATACGAAGCACGTCTACACTGCGGGCGGCGCTGTACTCTTCTAGGGCTTGTTCTAACGTGGCATCATTTTTAAGGTGCTCCGCAAGAGAGATTGCGTCCTCTAAGGCCAGTTTTGTACCCGAGCCAATGGAGAAGTGAGCGGTATGGGCGGCGTCACCCATCAGTACAAATGGGACTTTTTTGTTATCCACATCAGCCCAGTGCACCCAATTATTACAAATGACGCGAGGGAAGCGAATCCAAATGGCTGAGCCGCGTAAGTGCGAGGCGTTACTGATTAGTTCGTTACCGTCTAAGTAAGGGGCAAAAAGTGCTTCGCAGTACTTAATGCCTTCTTCTTGGCTCATGTTTTCAATGCCGGCCTTTTCCCAGGTTTCGTTGGGGGTTTCGACAATAAAAGTAGAGAGACCATCCTCAAAGCGATAAGCATGAGCTTGGAACCAGCCATGCTCGTTTTCTACAAAAATAAAGTTAAACGCATCGAAGACTTTTTTGGTACCGAGCCACACAAAGCGACAGTTACGTTCATCAATATCTGGTTGGTAGCTTTCAGGGTATTTATTACGTATACGGCTATTGATACCGTCTGAGGCAATGACCAGATCGGCATTGTATTTGCGAGCGACCTCGATTTCATCTTCAACGTTGGTTTCGAAAACGAGTTCTACACCTACCTCTTCACAGCGAGCCTGAAGAATATTGAGAAGTTTTTTACGCCCAATGCCAATAAAGCCGTGGCCTTTGCTACGAATAGCACGGCCTTTAAAATGCGTTTCAATGTCATCCCAATGGTTAAACGCATCACCAATTGTCTGCGCGGATACAGGATCTGCTTGACGCAAGTTTTCCATTGTGGCATCAGAAAACACCACACCCCAGCCGAACGTGTCATAAGGACGGTTACGCTCAACGACCACGATGTCATTGTCGGGGTTTTGTAACTTCATCAGCAGACCAAAATATAGGCCAGCTGGGCCTCCACCAATACATACGATTTTCATAGCTTTCCCGTATGGTTATGTTACGGACTTGATGTATTCAAGTCAGTATATTTATTGATAAATAGTATACAAGTAAAGTATTTAGGTAAAGTAAAAACCTAAAAAATGACTTGGTATCCTGCTTTGTGTCCAAGTGATGTCCTAGTTGGCCAAGGCTTCTTCGGCAGGCAATAAATACTGCTGCATTGGCTCACGAAGAAACTCAGGCACCTCGATCGCTTGGTGGGTTACCAGAGAGGTGGTCACAATCACCTGCTGCACTTCCATACGTAACACACCATCTTTACCTACACATTGCAGTCGCAACTGTAAGGAGCGGCTACCGATGTGTTTCACCCCGATACTGAGAACGACATCATCACCCATTTGGCTGATAGAGCGAAAATCGGCTTCGAGGTGAACGGTTGGCATACCCACTTTTTTATGAGCAATGAGGCCGCTAAACCCTTCGGGGATCATGGAATCAATCCATTGCTCCATGAGGTCGTTAAACAACACAAAATATTGCGGATAAAAAACAATGCCAGCCGGATCGCATTCAGAAAAACGAATACGATGTTCAGTTGTGTACAGCTTTGATCCCATGCATTTACCTTTACAACGTGAAGCGCTGTTTGCACTTTAGTTAATCAAGGTTTGGGTCAAGCAAACAGGAAGTGCAAACCCAAACCAAAGCTTTATCATGTTTTTAGGTGTGCTTTATTTGATGACGCTCAATAAATGCACACGTAATTGCCCTAAATGTTGGTGTACGCTGTCGATAGCGTCGTGATCCAACCCTTCGAAAAGCTCCGCAATCCATTGATTGTGTTGTTTTGCCATTTGTTCGAAAGTGCTTTTGCCTTTAGGGGTTAAACGTAAAAGCCAAGCGCGGCGGTCAGTGGGACTGCTTTGACGAGAGACTAGTCCTTCGCGAGAGAGCTCATCGGTTAAGCCAGTGACGTTACCCCCTGTGACCATTAAGTAGCGAGAAAGCTCGCCCATTTTGAGACCATCCGGGTAACGGTAGAGCTGAGCCATGTAGTCAAATCGAGCCAGAGAAATATCAAAATTACTTCTTAGGCGACGGCGGATTTCGTCTTCGATTTGTTTGGTACATGTCATAAGGCGGAGCCATAAACGTAGACTCGCTGGGTCTTTAGGACCAATACGCCCTTCGTAGCCACTGTCTTGGTTTTGTTCTAGTACCTCGTCATGTGTCGCTGCGTTTTGCTTCATGATTCGTATTCCTGTGCATTTTGGTGCTTTTACACACCAAAATGGTTAACCATAAGTAAGGATTATTCCGCTGTCATTGTTCCATTGCTTTAAAATGTATTCTACTATAAATAGTTTAGTAGTGAAGCAATTGTGAGCTATGGTTAACCATAAGATGCCTCAGGGGTTAAGCCAAAGCATGTGCTTTGAGCGTTTTGTCTAACTCTTTGCCTTGCTCATCAGCTAATGCCGCATCTCGCAGGGCTTGTAAGATATTGGGAGAAATACGATTTTGGTGGCGATCTAAGGCTTCCATCACCGTATGGAAGTTTTTAAGACCACGTAAATGCGTATCGCCGTATCCCTTGACCAGACGCTGAGTTCGAGCAATTTCTAAGGCTAGTGCTGGGTGGGGCCCCGCATTTTGCTCAATACGCGCTAACCATTTTTCAATACGCTCTTGCTCCACCTGGTAGCGTAGGGTTTTACGACGCCAGCGCTTGAGACCACCAAGTGTATGCAACATCAAAAAGCCACGCAGGGAGCTGGTTTGAATCACGCGACCTTCTTGAGTGAACTTACGTAATAGCTTATGCCCCCATGAGCTTGGCTTCAGCAACCAGCGTCCTAGCTTCGTACAGGGAAGGATTTCACTAATTTCCTCGACGCGGGGGTGCATGTATTCATTGATGGTGAGAATTTGACCATCAGCGAGCTTGACTTCATCCTGTACGCGCTCAAAACGACTGCTACGGGTTTTGAGCTCGGCAACACGGATGGCGTCTTCAAATGACATCCACAAGGCTAAATAGCGTCCGGTTTCGCGAAGGAGTGCGGTGTCATCCGCATGTGCTTTTTGCTGAACTTGTAAAAGACGTTGCACATAAAGCTGGGCATAGTCCACATCTTGGAAATCAATCAGGCGCCGTACCCCTTCCACAATAATGGCTTGACTGTCTTCGGGGAATTGCTGACGCACTTGGTTGACTAAAGCGGCAACTTTAGGGTGCTTAGGGTTGATTTGGCTCAGGTCGCGGATTTTGGCATCGGTTTGTTCATCGGCAGCTCCCTCATTACCTACACGGCGGTAGGCATTGGCAAAAGCGCGTAAACTTGGTTTTACCCCGACCCCGCCGCGCTCAATGGTTTGCTCAAACTGTTCGCGGCTAAAAGGTAGAACACCAGAGGCAGAGAGTGCGCCAAAAAGTACAGCACTGATCACGCTGCCGGCTTCTTCCGCTGCTTTTGCCATATCAAAATGAATATATTTCTTGGCGGCTGCACGGGTGTGTTCGATGAGCGCCTCGCTATCTACACGACCATCACCCATGGCTGTTTTTTCTGCAATGGAATATACACGATGGGTAGAGGTGATCAGTGTTGTGCGGTCGGGGGTCACAAAGCCCCGTTGTACGGCGCGGCCTGCCTCCATTAGCTCAGAGGCAAGCACCACATCCACATCGCCAGGCATCGGCATTAGGGCTAAAACTGGAGCTTTATCCCCTTTAATTTGGCTTTTTGGGAAAAGCTCTACGTAATAAATAGTGGCACCTGTACGCTGGGCCACCCCGGGCACCGAGGTGGTTTGAGCGATGTAACCGTTATGCTCACCGAGGGCGACAATCCAGTTGGCTAATACGCCACCGCCTTCACCCCCCATCGCTAAAATGGCAATTTTGATTGGTTTTGCTTGCATTGCGTTAGACCTCTAGCGTATTAGAATGCGTATTGTTCACGTTTGGCAGCGCTACGGCGCTGAAACCAGCCAATAATCCCACGGCGTAATTTTTCACGGAATTTGTCCATGCCGGTTGGGTTACTGATGATTTGGGCACGATAAAAAGAAGGGCACAAAATCGCGGCATGAGACACTTCACCACATAAGCCACAGCCTACGCAGCTATTCATCACTGTCGCCACGGGATCTGTGCGTAAGGCATCCGGGTTGGGGCGAATTGATAAGGAAGGACAGCCAGACAAGCGGATGCAGGAATGATCCCCAGTACATGTATCGGGATCAACCCCAAAGCGTTCGCGCACGACACGCTCACCTGCCGCAATGGCTTTACGCACCTGACCGCGCTCGCGACGTTGACGGTTGAGCATACATTCGCTTTGCGCGATGATGACTTTGGGGCCTTTGGTTTTGGTGGTTAAGGCCTCGCGTAAACTTTCGGTCATCGCTTTAAGGTCATAGGTGCGCTTAATGGTACGCAACCATTTCACGCCAACACCACGGGCGGCTTTTTCAATCAAATGCCCTGTGCTACGTGTGGGGTTCTGGGCTTTAGAGGAGAGAATATCCTGCCCCCCCGTTGCGGCGGTGTAGCTGTTATCGACCACAATCGTTAGGTTGTCGCTCTGGTTAAAAACCGCGTTCGCAATACCACTGGTTAGACCGTTATGCCAGAAGCCACCATCGCCCATAATAGAAATGGCTCGTTTTTCTGATTGATCTGTATTCAGTGCGGCGGCACCGGCCCCACCTAACCCGTAACCCATGGTGGTATTACCTAGGTTAAAAGGAGGCAAAATCGAAAATAAGTGACAGCCAATATCTGCACTGACATGATGCTCGCCGAGCTCACGCTCTACCAGTTTCATGGCAGTAAAAATCGGACGCTCTGGGCAGCCTGTACAAAAGCCAGGAGGACGAGCATGGACGTTTTCATCTAACGAACCCATGGGTTTGACCTCTGCAGCTTCTACCGCTTGACTTAAGTCACTGACTTCAACCTTGCGTTTGTTATCTTCTACGCGTGGCACCACAGTGGGTTTTGGAGCCGGTAAGGGTTCAATGCGGCCATAGTGTTCTAAGAATGCTCGAATCCCTTTGAGCATTGTTTGGGTGTTGTATTCACCTGCCATGGGTAAGAAGTCTTTACCGTGTAGTTCGGTCTGGCATTTGTGACGATTTAAAATCGCGGTGATATTTTGCTCAACAAAGTTAGGTTGTCCTTCTTCTAACACCAAGACGGCGCGCTTGCCCTCGCAGAATTTAATCAGCTCAGAATCAATGAGCGGATAGGCGACGTTCATCACATAGAGCGGGATTTTGGATTCGCCAAATACATCAGCTAAACCTAAATGCTCTAAGGCACGGATGACACTGTTATAGCCACCACCCTGAACAATTAAGCCAATATCCTCGTTGTCATCACCAAAGAACTCGTTGAGCTGGCGTTCTTCGATAAAGCGAATCGCTGCTGGCCAGCGTTGTTCAATTTTTTCTTTTTCGTGCAGGAAGCTAGCGGGGGGCAACACAATGCGATCAATGTCGCGTTCAGGTTGCTCCATGGCTTCTTTTAAGGAGAACTTAGCACGTTTGTTGTCCGACGCCACGAACTGGCCATGTACATGACAGGCTCGAATTCGCAATTGCAGCATAACGGGAGTGTTACTGGCTTCGGAAAGGTCAAAGCCGTCTTTTACCGCTTGCACAATACAGGGTAGGTTAGGGCGAGGGTCAAGCATCCAAATCTGCGACTTCATCGCAAAAGCATGACTGCGCTCTTGCATGATAGAGGAGCCTTCGCCGTAGTCTTCACCCACAATAATTAAGGCACCGCCTTTCACCCCACCAGAGGCTAAGTTAGCCAAAGCATCGGAGGCTACGTTAGTTCCTACCGTGGCTTTAAAGGTAACCGCTCCGCGTAAGGGGTAGTTGACTGAAGCTGCCAAAGAGGCTGCTGCCGTGGCTTCTGATGCGCTGTTCTCAAAGCGAATGCCGTAATCAGTCAAGATGTCTTGAGCATCGGCTAATACGTCCATTAAGTGAGAAATGGGGGCGCCTTGGTAGCCCGCCACATAAGAAACACCGGACTCCAGCAAAGCTTTAGTGACGGCAAGAATGCCTTCCCCACTAAAAACCTCGCCGTCTCCCAGGCGTAGTTTTTTGACTTCTTCGACAAATGAGCGTTCAGCCATGTTGTCCTCCTCGTGGTACTGCAATAGTTTTGAATTAAGTGATGATTATTATTTTCATATGAATATATTTAGAACTCAATATATCAAGCCTAATGGTTTTCCCTATAATGGCGTTTTTTTTGCTAGATCAAACACCAAAGGCTTAAGCTTAGGTATAGTTAAGCCGGTTTCTATTTGTTAATTACAATGAGAGTGAAGAGCTTGTGGGTACAGAAGCGGTATTTGTAGATAATTATTTGCCAGCGTTGTTGGCACAAGCGAGCCAAATTATTTCCACAGAGTTTCATCAAGTGGTGCAAAAAAATGGCTTGTCGATTACTGAGTGGCGAGTGTTATCGACGTTATCTGGGGCAGGAGTAGTGAGCGTTGGGCATTTAGCACGTATTGCTACGAGTAAACAGCCTACAGTAACTCGGGTGGTCGATAAAATGGTCAATGCGGGCTATGTGCATCGTGTCGCTCATCATGGAGACAGGCGAGTCACTTTAGTGGAGATTACGGAAACAGGGCGGGAGCTCATTGCCGGCTTAATTGTAGAAGCCAAAAAGCACGAAGACGAGGTAGTGCGCCGTCTACAGCCTTTAGATGTAGAGGCGCTAAAATTGACATTGCGACGTCTGATTGCTGAAAATCGGACTGAGGATTAATCCGTACTTAGACCGTGGTATTTACGACCAAATTCTACGGTTGCTTTAAAAAAGCCCGCTTTGCTACCACAGTCGTAACGTGTTCCTTGGTACTCAAAACCATATACCGGTTTTTGTTTGAGTAAGCTAGCGATGGCATCCGTTAGCTGAATTTCCCCACCTACACCGGGTTGGGTTTGGCGTAAATGATCAAAGATCTCTGGCTCGAGCACATAGCGTCCCACCACAGCACATTGACTGGGGGCTTTATCGGGTGCGGGTTTTTCTACAATGCCGTGTAAGCGCATCGTTTGTGCATCCATGGCCTCGCCAGAAACAATACCGTATTTATCTGTTTCGTTAGCAGCCACCTGTTGGGTGGCAATAATACTGCCATTGTACTGGTGGGCAGCTTCGACCATTTGTAGAGATACAGAAGGCGAGGCATCAATCAGGTCATCGGCCAATAACACTAAAAAGGGCTCATTGCCTACGATGGGGGCAGCGCATAACACCGCATGACCTAAGCCTAATGGCGTGGATTGACGGGTATAAATACAGTTGACGTGTGGGGGAAGCACATTTTGCACTATATTTAAAAGCTGGTTTTTTTTCTTAGCTTCTAGCTCAGCCTCCAGCTCTGGGGTGCGATCAAAATGATCTTCAATGGCTCGCTTATTGCGTCCTGTAATAAAGATGAGTTCAGTAACCCCAGCGGCGATGGCTTCTTCTACCGCATATTGAATGAGAGGCTTATCCACAATGGGCAGCATTTCCTTGGGCATTGCCTTGGTAGCGGGTAAAAATCGAGTGCCTAATCCGGCAACAGGAAAAACGGCTTTACGAATGGGCTTCATACAAGACCTATTTAGATATTATGGGGCTGCCAACATGAATATTGGCGTGGTTAAAAAAGGGCTTAGGACTTGGGGTACGGCCTAAATCATGAGGGGCTATACCAAAAAAACCTTGGCCATAGGCTAAAAGAAAAACATTAAATAGCAGCAGGAGTAAGGCAAGAGTACGCATAGAGATAAGCGCTTGCTAAGGGTTGCGAAATGATGTCGTCATATAGGCTAAACCATCTAAAACGGGCATAGGTTGCCAAATAACAGGCTCTACGGCTAAGTGTAACAGCTGTAATTGCTGTTGGTAGGCATTTTGTATTTCCTCCTGTATCAGATCCCAGCCACCACCGCTACAGACTAACAAAGGAGTACCTCGGTGTTGCTGCCAAGCAAGCTGCCATTGGCGCAGCACGGCGCCGCTTTGAGCGGCGGCAACGCCACTGCTAATTGCCGAGCGGGTAGCAAGGGGGAAGGCGGTGATGTTGCCTAAGCCGTTACCAAGCTGGGCCGTGTTGTCGGCTAAGCTGTCATACATCAGCTGGGGACCGGGCAAAATAAGTCCGCCGATAAACTGGGCGGCGCAAGTGGTGGCAGGCATGATAGTGTCGATGGTGGTGGCTGTACCAAAACTCACATGCACAATAGGGCGTGAGCGGTGTTGGTGTTGTTGTGCAAGCACACCGATCATAGCGAGCCAGCGATCGGCGCCAAGGCGATCGGGCTGTTCGTAGTTGTTATGGAGCAGTGGACAAGGGGTGGTAGCATCAAGCCAGCTCATGTTGCATTGGATATGTTGCAGCAGACCTTCTAGTTGATACATGAGGGCTTTGGAAGCCACAGAAATACCAAGCGCCCGAGTAGGGCGTAGCCCATGTTCTTCTAGCCACGGCAGGATGGCTTCAATTTGTTGATGTGGTAGGGCTAAGGTATGTTGCTGTTGACGCCTACCATCGGAGCCCGCATAGCCAATTTTAATGCGGGTATTGCCAATATCGATTAAAAGACTCATGGCGCAGTGTTAGCAGAGACGGGACGAACTGAGACCTCGCCCACAGAAATGGCATGCGTTGTGGAGCCTTGGCGAACCAGTAGCTGCCCGTGTTCATTGATCCCCGAGCCTAGGCCAGATAACACAACCCGATTATTATCCATAATAGAAAGAGGTTGGTCACGTAAACCATCTATTTTTTGGTAGCGAGCCGGTAAATCCGTAAACCCAAAGGCGGTTACCTCATTCATGCTTTGGTACCAGGCTTGAGCAATGCGTGTCACGATGTCTACAGCGGTAATGTGTTTGAGCGAAGGCACATCGCTGACGATTTCAGACCAGTCAGCAATGCGACGATTTAGTGATGCACTGAGGGCGCGGGCATCATTAAGATTGATGCCAATACCAATGATCACTACATGGTGATCGGCGCTCAGTGGAGAGGTGCTAGCACGCGTGACTTCAGTAAGGATCCCGGCAAGCTTTGCTTGATGCCATTGCAAATCATTTGGCCATTTCATGGTGAGTTTTGGTGCCTCGTGTATGGGCAAAAAAGCACGTAAAGCCTCACAGGCACTAACACCAGCAAGGGGGGATAAGGTGGCTAGCTGGCGTGCTGGTAAAAATACATCAAAAGCACAAGAGAACATTAAGTTCGCACCACGCTGGTTTTGCCAAGTACGCCCAGCGCGACCGCGACCACGGTCTTGTAAGTGAGCGCCTAAAAGCCAAGGCCGAATCAGTTGTCCTGAGCTTGCGCGCGCTTGAGAAAGTAGATCGCCATTGGTGGATTCAGTTCTATCGACCCAATGAATAGTTGGGAAAAAAGGCAATTGGCTTTGGAGGCTTTTTTGCATTGCTGCAGGATCAGCAAGCCCTAGCGCAGCCGAGCAGTGTGGAGAGGACATACTCAGGTTCACAAGCAAAGTAAAAGGATTTCGTTAAAATAGATGAAATTGACTCTATTATGGCATTTTAGACATGGAACGTATGCAAACCATTCAATTTCAAGGGCAGGCGGGTAGCATTGATTGTGCGCTCGACTGGCCGACCTCTCCCACCCCCTCTGGTTGGGCGCTTATTTTACACCCACATCCTTTGCACGGTGGCGCCCGTAATAATAAGGTGGTGACCACCATGAGTCGTGCTGCTACACAACTTGGTCTAGTCGCTGTGCGACCCGATTTTCGGGGGGTGGGGAAAAGTGATGGGCAGTTCGATCAAGGGCAAGGGGAAACCTGGGATATGCTCGCCGTGGTAGAGCAGTTCCAAAGCCAGTTTGAATCCCTAGCACAAGGGCATTTTGTGCTAGGTGGGTTTTCTTTTGGTACCTCGGTCGCCGCTCAGCTTTATAGTTTATTGGCGCAACAGCAGCAACGCTTGCCCCAAGCTTTAGTTTTAGCAGGGTGTGCGGTGGAGCGCTTTCGGTTTTTAGAGTCGCTAACTATTCCCACACATACTTATTTGGTGCATGGGGAACAAGATGAAGTGGTGCCGTTGTCAGAAAGCATGAGCTTTGCTCAAGCCCATGATTTAGCCGTTCATGTGATTCCCGAAGCAGGGCATTTTTTCCATGGCAAGCTCATCTTATTGCGAGAGCTCGTATCCGCCCAGTGGCAGCTAGGCTTGCTTAGAAACACTTAGTTGTATTTTGTTTCAGTTTATCGCCTTTACTCTGCGTGAGAATGGGCGCAGACCGTTGTGGCATGCCTATAATGATAAGCATCCCTTTTATAGCTTTACTTCGATAAAAATGACTATGTTCAAATTAGGTCGTGCTTCTTTACGCCGCTATGTCGCGGCCCTAGCGTTGAGCTTTGCTCCGCTGGCTTTGTTTGCACAAGACTCTGGCGCGAGTGTGACGGAGCCTGTGTTTTTAAGTGAGCTTTCTTCTATTCCTGCTCCCACTTTGGGGGCTAAAGCCTGGCTTAGCTTAGATGTAAACAGTGATCAAATCATTGCAACACATAATGCCGATGAGCGCATTGAGCCAGCTTCCTTAACAAAGCTGATGACGGCATATTTGGTGTTTGATGCCCTAGAATCTGGGCGTTTGACATTAGATCAAGAGATCTTGGTATCCGAAAAAGCATGGCGCACCGAAGGTTCGCGTATGTTTTTAAACCCCAACTCCAAAGTAACCGTCCACGAGTTATTACAGGGGGTGATTGTACAATCTGGTAATGATGCCACCGTAGCCTTGGCAGAAGCCATTTCTGGTAGCGAAGAAGCATTTGCCGCGCTCATGAACGAAGAAGGCAAACGCCAAGGCTTAACCAATACGCATTTTGAAAACAGCAGTGGTTTGCCACACCCAGATCATCTTACCACTGTGCGAGACTTGGCAATTCTGGCAAAAAACCTGGTTAAAGATTTCCCCCAGTACTTACACTATTACAGCCAAAAAGAATTTCTATATAACAAAATCAACCAGCCGAATCGCAACCGATTACTTTGGTTGGACAATACAGTAGATGGTTTAAAAACCGGGCACACGAAATCAGCTGGCTATGGGCTGATTACAACAGCGCTACGTGATGGGCGCCGCATTATTACCGTGGTAACAGGGACAGCTAATGATGCCGCTCGTACCGAAGACAGCTTACGGCTTTTAAACTGGAGCTATCAAAATTTTGAAACTGTAGAGCTCTATCAGCCGAATCAGCCAATTGTGACCGCACGCATTTGGGAAGGTGAAACTGATACAGTTGGCTTGGGTTTGAAGCGCTCTGTATGGGTTACGGTTCCACGTGGCCGTAGTAATGACATTAAACCCGTGGCGCATTATACCCAGCCGTTGATCGCACCCGTGGCGCAGGATCAGCAAGTAGGCACCGTCGCATTTAGCCTAGATGATCATATTATTGCTAATGAGCCATTGCAGGCGTTGAACGCTGTGCCCCAAGCCGGCTTTGTTGGGCGTATGATAGACAAAGTCCGTATGTGGTTTAACTAATTCCCCTTTTCTTGTTGGCGAGGTTTTTCATGATTCCAAACGTAGATCCAGACACCATTGTCTTTTTGAATGGCGACTATATGCGCTTAGCCGATGCTAAAGTCTCGGTGTTGGATCGCGGCTTTATTTTCGGTGATGGTATTTACGATGTGGTGCCGGCGTATAAAGGTAAACCCTTTCGTATTGATGAGCACTTAGGTCGATTGGAGCGCAGTTTAAAGCTGATCGATCTTAAGGTGGACTATACCCGCCAAGACTGGGAAAAGCTGGTGATGGATATGTTGGCGCGTGTGGGGCGTGGGCAGGATTGCATGGTGTATTTACATGTTACCCGCGGGCCAGCAAAGCGTGATCATGCTTTCCCTGCACAAAGTACACCAACCATTTTCTGTATGGTCACCCCGTTCGAGCGGCCTACCGTAGCACGAGAAAAGGGCTTGAGTGCGATTGGCGTTCAAGACCTGCGCTGGTTGATGTGTCATATCAAGTCGATCTCCTTGTTGGGGAATGTGCTGGCACGTCAGCAGGCAGTAGAAGCAGGCGTAGACGAGGTCATACAGTTTCGAGATGGCTTTATGACCGAAGGCTCATCGACCAATATTTGGGTAGTAAAAGACGGTGTTTTATTGGCTCCCCCACGTAATCATTTAATTCTTGAGGGGGTACGTTACCGCTTGCTCGAGGACTTAGCCGCCAAGGCGGGGATTCCCTTTGAAGCGCGCCCTATCGCACAAGCCGAGGTCGATACGGCCGATGAGCTTATGCTGAGCTCGGCAACCAAAGAGGTATTGCCCATCGTGCAATACAATGGCAAACCGGTGGGGACAGGGCAGCCTGGTCCTGTATACCAAGCATTACGCGCCGGCTATGATGAGGTGCTCGCTAAGCACGAAGGATAAAACAATGGAAATCAAACCCGAAGACTCCCTAATTGAATACCCTTGCCATTTTCCTATTAAGGTCATGGGCAAAGCGGTGCCCGAATTCGTACAAACCTTAACCGAGGTGGTGCTCGCGCATGATCCAAAATTTGATCCTGCTACAGTAGAAATGCGCCCGAGTGGCAAAGGAAACTATGTAGGGCTCACGTTTCGTGTTTGGGCTACTTCGCGCGAACAGCTTGATAACTTGTATAAAGCATTGCATGGCCATCCACTGGTTTCCATTGTGCTCTAAACGACTGGGATGATACCGCTTTCTGTTCGTCACATCGCTGGCTTGCCGGAGTTTTCTACGGTATGGCAAGCCATGCAGGATTACACTAATGCCCGCACAGCCCAGAGCCCCGATGAAATTTGGTTGCTAGAGCATCCGCCGGTGTATACCTTGGGGCAAGCAGGCAAAAGAGAGCATATATTAAATGCGGCTTCGATTCCCGTGGTACAGACTGATCGTGGTGGTCAGGTCACATACCATGGACCGGGTCAGCTTATCGCTTATTGCTTAATCGATTTACGCCGCCAAGGCCTGTATGTGCGCCAATACGTGGAGAAACTCGAAGACGCCATTATTGCCACCTTAGCTCATTTTGATTTGACGGCAGTGCGTAAACCGGGAGCGCCTGGGGTGTATGTGTTAGGGCAGTCAGTAAAAAATGCCCTTTACGCTGCTGATGAATTGGTGAAGATTGCAGCCTTGGGTGTTAAAATAAGAAATGGTCGCTCCTATCATGGTTTATCGCTTAATGTAAACATGGATTTGCGTCCTTTTGATGGCATCAATCCATGTGGTTATGCCGGCTTAGGCACCACTGATATGCGTTCGTGTGGGCAAATTATCCCGTTAGATCAGGTGGCTCACGTCTTGTCTTTACAGCTAAAACAGCAATTTAGCGCAACCACTGAAAACGCTTATGAATAACGTTACTCCTCCTAAACCTACTGTGCGTCCGCGCGATTACGATCCTACTCGTAAACAAAAAGCCGAAGACAAAACCTCGCGCCTACCGATCAAAATCGTTCAAACGGAACGCCTCAAAAAACCGGATTGGATCCGCGTTAAAGCGGCTGCACCTAGCTCGCGTTTTTATGATATTAAAACCATTTTGCGCGAACGAAATCTTTATACGGTTTGCGAAGAAGCCTCTTGTCCTAATATTGGCGAATGCTTTGGTAAAGGTACGGCAACGTTTATGATTATGGGGGATAAGTGCACCCGTCGTTGCCCATTCTGTGATGTGGGACATGGTCGTCCCGACCCGCTTGATACAGAAGAACCTATTAACTTAGCCAAAGCAATTGGTGCCATGCGTTTATCCTATGTGGTGGTCACCTCTGTAGACCGTGATGACTTACGCGATGGCGGTGCGGCGCATTTTGCGGAATGTATCGCCAAAGTCCGCGAACATTCTCCACACACCACCATCGAGGTCTTAGTGCCCGATTTTCGTGGGCGTTTAGATCGGGCATTGGATATTTTTGAGCAAACACCCCCCGATGTGATGAACCATAACCTCGAAACGGTGCCGCGCTTATATAAGCAAGCCCGTCCCGGTGCAGATTATGAACACTCGTTAAAGCTGCTCTCTGATTTCAAAGCTCGTTGCCCAGATGTGCCAACAAAATCTGGCCTGATGGTAGGGCTTGGGGAAACCAACGAGGAAATCCTCGAGGTAATGCGTGACTTACGTAAACACAATGTCGATATGTTGACCATTGGTCAGTATTTGCAGCCCTCTGAACACCATTTACCTGTGTTGCGTTACGTCACCCCAGACGAGTTTACATACCTAGAGGAACAAGCCTATGCCATGGGCTTTACGCATGCAGCCATTGGTGCCATGGTGCGTTCGTCTTATCATGCGGATCAACAAGCCGAAGCGGCTGGGGTAGTGGCTTAGAACCAGTTAATTGGCGTTTGGCCTTGTTGTTCTAGCCACTGATTGCAGGCTTTGAAATGCCCACATCCAATAAAGGGTGTGGGTTTTCTTTTGGCAGAAAGGGGCGAGGGGTGGTTCGCATGCAAAGACAAAACAGGACCGCTAGCGTGAGCATCCACCAAGGGTTGCTTGGCTTGAGCATGGTTACCCCATAGCATAAAAACTTTTGGGGTGGGGTAGCTTAGAATGTGTTCAAGGATACCGTCACTAATGTATTCCCAGCCTTTGTTGGCATGAGATGCCGCTTTACCGTCCTCTACTGTGAGCGAGGTGTTGAGCAGCAATACGCCCTGTTGTGCCCATGGTGTCAGGTCATGGCGCGGGGGGTGGTTAGCGTATTCGGGGTATTCGAGATGGAGCTCTTCGTAAATATTACGTAAGCTTGGTGGACAAGGCACATAGTCTGGCACTGAAAAAGCAAGACCTTGGGCTTGGCCCGGGCCGTGGTAAGGGTCTTGGCCTAAGATAACGACTTTAATGTCTTCGGGCTGACAAAGCGTTAGCGCATAAAAAGGGTTAGCTGGGTAGATCACAGCACCAGCCGCTAAACGCTGCTTGAGCCAATGGTCCAGAAGCTGAAGTTTAGACTGCAGGGGCTCTTGCTGAAGCACCTGCTGCCACGAAGAAGACAATGCCGCAACCAAAGGCTGAAGGGAGCCGGTGAGTTGATTAAGCGTTTCTGGCTGATCGAGCAGCCCTAGTTGTTGCATGTGCATAGGGGATACGAGTGTTTAGTTAAAAAACAATTGTTCCAATGCCACCCCTGGGTCGGGCTGGCGCATAAAAGCCTCACCCACTAAAAACGCGTTCACATCATGATCGCGCATGGTTTTTACGTCTTCAGCATTAAGAATACCACTTTCTGTGATGACTAGCTTGTCTTCAGGCACTAAGTGAAGCAAATCAATGGTGTTTTGAATACTGGTCTCAAAGCTACGCAGATTTCGGTTGTTAATCCCCAATAGTGTGCTTTTCATGTTTAAGGCGGTTTCTAATTCAGCTTGGTCATGCACCTCGACCAAAACATCCATACCGAGCTCATGAGCTAGGCTTTCAAATTCTAAAAGCTGATTAAGACTGAGCGCAGCGACGATAAGCAAAATACAATCCGCACCAATGGCCCGAGCATGAATGATTTGGTATGGGTCAATCATAAAATCCTTACGGAGTACGGGCAAAGCACACGCGGCACGGGCTTGGCGTAAATGATCGTAGGAGCCTTGAAAGTACTGCATATCCGTAAGTACAGAAAGACATGCAGCACCATGAGCGGCATAAGAGGTAGCAATTTCAGTGGGATTGAAATTTTCACGGATCACGCCTTTGGATGGTGAGGCTTTTTTGACCTCGGCAATCACGGCGGGCTGGTTTTGGCTAATTTTATATTTAAGAGCTCGTGCAAACCCACGTACATCTTTGCGACTTTTTGCTTCGCGTAATACGTCAGATTCGCTGCGTAGCTGGCGTGCTGCAGCGACTTCTTCTTTTTTGGTTTGGAGGATTTTTGCGAGAATATCGTTCATGCCTTTAATTTCCGAGTGTACGTACAAAATTCATCAAGTTTGGCGCGCGCTGCACCACTAGCAATGGTTTCAAAAGCTATCTTTAGACCGGCCTCAATAGAGTCGCAGCCATTGCCTGCGTAAATAGCTAAGCCAGCATTAAATGCCACGATATCACGAGCCGTGCCAGGGGTGTTGGCAAGCGCTTCTTTTATCATTTGTGCGGACTCTTCGCTGGAGTTCACTCGAATACTACGGTTTGAACTCATCGCCATCCCAAAGTCCTCGGGGTGGATTTCGTATTCGTAGACGCGGTCGTCCTTGAGCTCACCCACCATAGTGGCAGCCCCTGTAGAGGCCTCGTCCATGCCGTCTTTACCATGTACGATCAGTACATGCTTGGCTCCTAAACGTTGCATAGCGCGTACTTGAATACCAACCAAGTCAGGGTGAAAAACCCCCATTAGCTGGTTGGCTGCACGTGCCGGATTAGTTAATGGCCCTAGTATATTAAAAATGGTGCGTACCCCCAACTCTTTGCGTACAGCGGCGATGTTTTTCATCGCGGAGTGGTGGGCAGGGGCAAACATGAACCCAATACCGATATCTTCGATACTTTGAGCAACCTGTTCTGGATGTAAATCGAGGTTTGCACCGAGCGTTTCTAATACATCGGCACTACCCGAAGAAGAGGAAGCGCTGCGCCCCCCATGCTTAGCGACTTTGACACCGGCGGCAGCTACGACAAACATTGCCGCTGTGGAGATATTAAACGTGTTGCTACCATCACCCCCTGTGCCACACATATCTAAGAGATTATCTGGATCGTGGGCCTCAACGGGTAGCGCAAATTCGCGCATGACTTCGGCCGCGGCGGCGATTTCACCAATAGTTTCTTTTTTAACACGTAAGCCCATGAGTAAAGCACTCGCCATCACGGGTGACATTTCTCCGCGCATCAGCATACGCATTAAATGGAGCATTTCGTCATGGAAAATTTCGCGGTGTTCAATACAGCGAACTAAGGCTTCAGTAGGTGTGATGGTAATGGTTTTGTCTTGTTTCATGGCAGGTCTCTTATTGATTCAGAAAGTTTTTGAGAAGCTGGTGGCCGTGTTCACTCAAAATGGACTCAGGGTGAAACTGTACCGCACTAATGGGCAGTGTTTTATGACGTAGCCCCATGATCTCACCATCGGCGGTTTGTGCGGTGATCTCAAGGCATTCCGGTAACTGGCTCGCGTCTACAGCTAAAGAGTGGTAACGCGTGACGGTCATTGGGCTTGGTAAGCCGACAAATACGTCTTGCTGTTGGTGGGTGATAGGGGAGACTTTGCCGTGCATAATTTCTTTGGCGTGAATGACTTTACCGCCAAAGGCTTGGGCAATGGCTTGATGACCTAGGCAGACGCCCAAAATGGGTTTTTTCCCTGCAAAATAATTGATGACCTCTAGTGTGATACCGGCGCTATCCGGGTTGCCGGGCCCAGGAGAAAGACAAATATAGTCAGGGTTTAGGGCTTCAATATCAGCAATGCTGCACTGGTCATTACGAGCGACAGTAACTGGCATCCCCAGTTCTTCAAAGTACTGAACCAGGTTATAGGTAAAAGAGTCGTAGTTATCGAGCATAAACAACATGATGGAATCCTTATGAGTATAGAAGGCTGGCATAGAGGGCATGAAGCCCTCGGGGTGTTCCCTTAAATGGGTTCGTCTAAGCCAAACTGCACTTGTTCGGCAGCGCGTAATAGCGCGCGGGCTTTGGCTTCCGTTTCTTGCCATTCGGCTTCAGGATTCGAGTCCGCCACGATGCCGGCGGCGGCTTGTACATGTAACATACCGTCTTGGATAACACCTGTGCGAATCGCAATGGCTAAATCCATTTCACCGGTGTAGCTAAGGTAACCCGCTGCTCCCCCATAGATACCGCGACGCACAGGCTCAAGCTCATCAATGATCTGCATAGCGCGTACTTTAGGTGCTCCGGTTAAGGTACCAGCGGGGAAACTGGCTTTGAGTACATCCATATTGCTCATATCGTCTTTAAGCTCACCACGTACATTCGAGACCAAGTGTTGAACATGGGAATAACGCTCGATACTCATCGTATCGCTGACCTCAACAGTGCCAGGCTTAGCAATACGTCCAATGTCATTACGTGCTAAATCAATGAGCATGACGTGTTCGGCGCGCTCTTTGGGATCCGCTTGCAGTTCAGCGGCGAGCTGTGCGTCTTCTTCTGGGGTGGCACCCCGTTTACGGGTACCGGCGAGTGGACGGATAGTGACATATTGTTTTTCTTGGCCTTGCTCTACCACTTGCTCGCGGCGCACGAGAATTTCCGGGGAAGACCCCACCACCTGAAAATCATCAAAATTCCAGAAATACATGTAAGGTGAAGGGTTAAGCGAGCGAAGAGCGCGGTATAAAGAAAGTGGCGCATCACGAAAAGGCTTGGTGATGACTTGCCCAATTTGTACTTGCATGACTTCGCCATCTGTAATGTATTGTTTTGCCTGGGCAACCGCCGCTAAATAATCCGCTTTTTTGAAATTGCGCTGCTCAAAGGTCTCCATGCTGGCGTAGGCATAAGGGATAGTGACCGGATGACGCAGCTTTTCGCGTAAATCGCGTAGACGACGGCGGGCTTTGGTGTAGCTTTCGGGTTCATTTGGGTCAGCGTACACAATTAAGTACGTGCGCCCAGCCAAATTATCCACGATGACGAGCTCGTCGATATGCATCAGCATGATATCGGGCGTACCCGTTTGACCGTCGGGAAAGGGCTTGGTGTTGACCCCTAAAGAAGGCTCGATGTGGCGGACAGTATCATAGCCAAAATAGCCTGCTAGCCCACCGCAAAAACGTGGCATTCCTGGACGTAAGGCCACCTTAAAGCGTTGTTGATATTGTTCAATAAAATCGAGGGGGTTGCCTTCCACCGTTTCTACTACCTGACCAGCGTGAAGGACTTCGGTGGTGGTGCCAGTGGCACGAATCACGGTTTTAGCGGGAAGCCCGATAAAAGAGTAACGCCCGAATTGCTCTCCTCCAATTACTGACTCCATCAAGCAACTATTGGCACCATGTTCGCTGCTGTTATGAGCGAGTTTTAGGTAAATAGAAAGCGGAGTGTCTAAGTCGGCATAGGTTTCAATAATTAAGGGAATGCGGTTAAAACCTTGGGCAGCGAGTGCTTTAAATTCGATTTCTGTCATAGCTAAGGCCTACTGAGGTGGTTAAACGTTACCAAGAGCCGAGCTATGCATACAAAAAAGCCCAGCTCTAAACGAGTTCCGGGCTTTTTAGGGCGCGTGTTGTGCAAAAGTACCGCTATTAGTGCATGATCAACACGGGCGAGAATACAGCTGACCCGGAACCCAAACGCCACCAGCGCCAATAGGCGCCATAGATGGAGTAAGAGTTACGGTTCAGTTGCATAGGTATTAATGTCCTTTAGGTTGAGCCGCCCATTGAGCAGCTTCACTGATATTGGAAACTATACCATCACAATCGAGATTTTGCACACTTTCGCCCTCGTTATAGCCGTAGGGCACGATCAGTACATCAATGCCAGCCTCACGTGCGGCGATGCTGTCATTGCTGGAATCCCCAATAACTAAGGCCTCTGCCGGAGTTACGCCGAGTTTTTCGCACGCATAAAGGAAAGGCATAGGATGTGGTTTTTTTTCTTCACATGTGTTGCCACCAACCAGACAGGTAAAGTAATGATCAATACCCACATGTTGAATTAAAGCTGGGACAAACTCGATAGGCTTATTGGTCACGATGGCAAGCTGGCAACCCGCTGCTTGAAAAGCGTCCAGTCCCTCTTTAACACCATCAAATAAGGTAGAGCTTGGCTGTTGGAGTTGAAGATCATAGTGCTTAGCAAACAGCTCTCGGCCTTTTTGGTAGTCTTCGGGAGCAGGGGCGGGGGCGTCGGTCAGTTCATTTAACGCTAGCCAGATCAAGTGATCCATTCCTTTGCCCAAAAAAGTACTGATTTTTTGAGGGCTGAGTGTAGGGTGCCCCATTTCTTCGAGCATGTGATTGACGGCTTGGGCAATATCAGGGATAGAGTCAACTAATGTGCCATCTAAATCAAATAGCACAGCACGATAACGCATGAACAAACTCCTGAGAGATGAATGAATAGCTAATAGTGTACCTTGCTAATTTTTAGCTTCGATAATAGGCGCATGAGTCAGGTCAGCGAGCCAGTGATGATTTGTGAGACGCGTGACTGGCTGATCTAAGCCGACATGCTATCAGCGTAAGTGATTTCCTGACGCATAGCAGTAATTTGTTCAGCGTAGTTTTGTTTGCCAAAAATCGCTGACCCCGCTACAAAAGCATCTGCGCCGGCCTGACGAATAGCGCGGATATTTTGCGTTGTGACTCCACCGTCGACTTGTAAACGGATTGGTTGCCCCCCTTGATCGACCCATTGATCAATGCGAACACGGGCATGGCGAATTTTATCTAAGGTGGTTGGTATAAACGACTGCCCCCCAAAGCCAGGATTGACTGACATAAGCAGGATCAGGTCGACTTTATCCATGAGGTAGTCCAAATAATGAAGAGGTGTACCAGGGTTAAAAACCAGTCCGGCCTTACAGCCGTGATCACGGATCAGCGCAAGCGTGCGATCAGGGTGACGTGAAGCTTCGGGGTGAAAGCTGATTAGATTCGCTCCAGCCTTTGCAAATGGCGCGATCAGACTATCCACAGGCTCTACCATGAGATGGGCATCAATAGGCGCATCCGTATAAGGACGGATCGCCGCACAGACCATGGGGCCAAAGCTCAGGTTAGGCACGTAATGGTTATCCATCACGTCAAAATGAATCCAATCAGCGCCCGCGGCAATTACCTGACGTACTTCGTCGCCCAGACGAGCAAAATCGGCAGCGAGAATACTGGGGGCAATAATAGCTGGTTGTATGTGAGACATAGTGATAGGGTGATAAAAATCAAAGGTACAATGGGCACAGACGATGAGAATTTCACTCTGCTGTGGTGTAATACATATCATGCATTGTAAACAGCAATTAGACATGGAGCGAGCTTATTTCTATGCAGCCTGACGATATTGTAGTCACTGTTACCCCCCACTATCTGCCTGATCAGTCTGAGCCCAGCCAGCAACGTTTTTTGTTCGCTTATCATGTGCAAATACGTAATAATGGCACACAAGCCGCACAACTGATCAGTCGTCATTGGGTCATCACGGACGCTCAACAGCGCGTACAAGAGGTGCGAGGCTTAGGGGTGATTGGCAAACAGCCCTTGATTGCTCCTGGTGATGCTTTTGAATACACCAGCGCTTGCCCTTTACCTACCCCACTTGGCACCATGAAAGGAGCATTTCATTTTGTGGGAGAAAACGGGGTGCCTTTTGATGTGCCGATTGCTGAGTTTGTGTTGGCTATGCCTCGAACCTTGCATTAATCTGAGATAACGATGACAGCATTAAGAAATTTTAGTTTAGGTTTGATCGCGGTACTGCTTTCTGCTTGCTCTACTACGACTTCAGACTCAACTCGACCTGTGGGGCTAGGGGGTGTACACGCTCCCAAAACTGATATTGCGACTCAACCTTTACAGGTGCCTGATTTAACCCAACTGCCAGAAACCCCAGTACGCCCTTTGGTGGGCAAATACCAGGCGGTACAGTGGGGGGCATTACCGGGCTGGGCAAATGACGACTTGCAGCACGTTTGGAAAGGTTTCATCAATAATTGTAAAGGGTTGATGCGGCCAGTCAGTGGCTCGTTGGCCATGCCCGCGCGTGCAGCGCCTAGAGCGTGGCAGCCAGTTTGTTTGGCGGCGCACAACAGTGGTATTCGCCCTGATAGCAATGATACCCAACGTATACGTCAGTTTTTAGAAACGCATTTACAACCTTGGCGTTTACTCGATGCCAATGGGAAGATCGCAAAAAATACAGTGACGGGCTATTACGAACCATTAATTCGCGCTTCAAAACGTCAGCACGGGCCTTATCAATGGCCGCTCTATGCGGTGCCTAATGATTTGTTAACCATCGATCTAGGTGGCTTATATCCAGAGTTAGCCGGCAAGCGTATACGTGGCAAAATCGTAGATGGTAATCGCGTCGTCCCTTATGACACCCGCGGGGAAATTACCGCTAACCCAGCTCGTCAACCAAAAGTATTAGTGTGGGCCGATGATCCGGTCGAGGCGTTTTTCTTACAAATCCAAGGGTCCGGGCGGGCGGTGCTGGATACAGGAGCCGCAGTGCGTTTGGCTTATGGCGACCACAATGGGCACCCCTATAGTTCTATTGGTAAGTGGCTCGCCGACCAAGGGGAGCTCCCGTTGGCACAAACCTCGATGCAAAATATAAAAAAATGGGCAAAAGAGAATCCACATCGGGTGCACGAGATGCTCAATGTGAATAAGGCCATGGTATTTTTCAATGAGGAAACCATTACTGATCCATTATTAGGCCCTAAAGGCGCTTACGGTATTCCTTTGATTGCGGAGCGAGCTGTAGCGGTGGATCCAACCTTTGTGCCTTTAGGTGCACCGGTGTATTTGGCGACCACCTACCCAG
This sequence comes from Paenalcaligenes sp., assembly GCF_030152715.1. Classification (NCBI taxonomy): domain Bacteria; kingdom Pseudomonadati; phylum Pseudomonadota; class Betaproteobacteria; order Burkholderiales; family Alcaligenaceae; genus Paenalcaligenes; species Paenalcaligenes sp. The sequence continues at coordinate 24,942 of NZ_JASLIX010000092.1, read as the reverse complement.
GTACACAGCAGCCATTACGTAAACTGGTTTTTGCCCAAGATACGGGGGCGGCGATTAAAGGGGCGGCGCGCACGGATTTTTATTGGGGCACGGGCGATCAAGCCGGTGCACAGGCTGGCAAAATGAAACAAACCGGAGAAATGTGGGTGTTATGGCCTAAACAGGCTGGCGCTCCAAGTGCACGATGACACAACAATCCATTCTTGTTTGCGGGGGCGGGATTGCCGGTATGGCTACCGCTCTGGGTTTAAAAAAAGCCAATTTTGCGGTGCAGTTATTAGCACCTGCTTATACTCCTTGGGGTTTAGCTTCTCATCAATATCATCCGCGCGTCTATGCACTATCAGCGACCAGTCGTGCTTTTTTAGAGCGACTGGGGGTATGGAGCCTGATGCGAGCAGAGCGCATCACCGCCGTCGAAGGGATGGAGCTATATGGCGACGGTGATGGTTTTATGCAGCTGGATGCATGGCAAAACGCGCAGTCTGATTTGACGTGGATTGTAGAATCCGGCGAAATGGAGCGCGTGTTACATCAGGCGCTACAGGTCTATAACGTACCATGGAAAACAGACCTATTTGCACGTTTGAGCCCTAAAGGGGTGGTGACAGCTTCAGGTGCTGAATTGCCCGCTGATCTTATTATTGGCGCGGATGGAGCGCGCTCGCAGGTTCGAGGGGCAGCTCATATTAACCATGACTGTAAACCCTACGGCTATAGTGGGGTTGTGGCGCATTTGAATGCTAGTCTGCCTCATCAACATGTGGCGTATCAGTGGTTCACTGGGGATGCGGTGTTGGCTTTGTTGCCCATGCCTGATACCGATCAAGGGCCACAGGTATCTATGGTGTGGTCCGTAAAACAAGATCAAGCGGATGCTTTTATGGCAATGGACGAGGCCGCTCAAGCTCAGCATATACAGTCTTATATCAGTGCGTTGAGTCAGTACCGGTTGGGCACATTATCGTTGCGTAGCCAGCCGTTTGCTTTTCCTCTTACCTTAGAGCGTAGTGACATGATTGCACCTAAAGTGGCTTTGGTTGGGGATGCGGCTCATCGGGTGCATCCTTTGGCAGGGCAAGGGCTAAATTTAGGTTTAGCTGATGTCGAGGAACTTATTCGTGTTTTAGTAGACAAACCCTCTTATCAGTCCGTAGGGGAGCTACGTGTATTAGAGCGTTACCGACGCGTACGCTCCGAGCCGATTCTAGCCATGCGTTGGGTAACACATGGATTACATCAGCTCTTTGCTTTGCCGGGGGCGCCTGCGGCGTTAATACGCAATGTGGGTATGAACGTAGTTGATAAGCTTCCTTTTGTTAAGCGTCATTTAATCGCGGGAGCGGCGGGTAAAACCTCTGGACTATTTTAATTTTAATGATTTAACGGCCTAATACAGGCAAAAACAAAGCAGGAGTCAGAATGAAATTGCGTTTTGTCGCAGCGACGGTTGCGTGTGCTGTGGGAATGGTGGGGGGGAATGTCTGGGCACAATCTCAGTCGGCAACGGTATCTGCGGCGGTATTAGAGCAGGCCAAAAAACGCTTTGAGACCGAGTTCAATGGCATTGTGATTGACGAGGTTTCGCCCACTCCATTCCAAGATATTTTAGAACTACGTTTGGGTAATGATGTGCTTTACACGAATCCGAATGTAGATTTTGTGTTGCAAGGCTCATTGGTGGATGTAAAAACCCGTACTGATTTAACTGCTCAGCGTATCGAGGAGCTCAATCGAGTCGACTTTGCCCAGTTGCCTTTAGATAATGCAATTAAAATGGTCAAAGGTGATGGCAGTCAAAAAATCGCTGTGTTTGAGGACCCGAACTGTATTTATTGCAAACGTCTCCACCAAACTTTAGACGAAATCGATAACATTACTGTGTACTCGTTTTTATTTCCTATATTAACCCCTGATTCGCGTACAAAATCTGAGCATGTATGGTGTGCCGATGATCGGGCGGCAACGTGGTCTGCTTGGATGAAAGACAATAAAAAACCAGCAGAGAAAACTTGCGATACCCCCATTGATGCAATCCTAGAGTTTGGTATGAAACTAGGGGTACAAGGCACACCAGCGATTTTCTTTGAGGACGGTTCGCGTGCCAATGGCTGGTTGCCTGCGGATCAGTTAAAAGCTCGACTAGCAGACGCAGCTAAAAATTTAGAAAAATAAGTCTTTCAGTTATCGCCGAGGCGTAAATAACTCAGGGAATGGTCGGTGCTACCATATGATTAACTATCTAAAGTAGCACCACCATCGATACGTAGATCGTGCAATGTAATGTGAGCGGCAGCATCGCTTAACAAAAAAAGTACGCCTTGTGCGATATCTTTTGGCGTGGCGATTTTTTGTAATGGTATGCCTAAACGAAAATCTTTCGCATTCCCAGCGATAACGGTTTGTTGGCTACTGCCTTGTTGCCACATGGCTTGTTGCATGGGGGTATCGGTTGACCCTGGTGAAACAATATTGACCCGTATTCCCAAAGGCGCTAATTCTAGCCCTAAGCATTTAGCAAACTGAGTGGTCGCCGCTTTAGAGGCGGCATAAGCCCCCATATTGATGCGGGGGGTGGTGGCGGCATTTGAGCTAATAATGACAATAGCGCCTTGTTGACGCGAGCGCATTTGCGCGGCAACCGGCTGACAAAATAAAAAAACGCCTTGGGTATTGACCGCAAACACGTCCTGCCACTGCGCTAAGCTCAGCGTATGTCCATATCCCATCTGCAATACGCCGGCCGCGCAGATCAACGTATCGATGGTTTGCTGGGCAAGCAAATCCGCTAAAAAGCGTTGCACGGCTGGGGCATCACGTATATCTAAATCCTGACAATAGAGCTGGTTTGGGTATTGTTGCTGTAACGATGCTAACGCGGATGTATTTTTATCAACGGCCCATACCGTGTGTTGCTGAGCGAGCAGCTGCGCACAAATTTCTGCGCCAATACCGCTTCCCGCTCCGGTGATTAAAATGGTTTTTTGAATAGCGCTCATGTTTTACTCCTGGATTTGAGTCAGTGCCGTGGCGGTATTCAGACTGACACCGCAGCGCTGTGAAACATGGTCAATAGCCATTTGATGTTCGGCCGCACTAAAGTCTGCGGTTGCATCCAAAATAAAAAAAGACTGAATGTCTCGCATAAACGCATCGAGTGCTGTGGTCATGCAGCCAATATGAGCATAAATGCCGGTAATGATGAGCTGGTCACGCCCCCGTTGAGCGAGCTGTTCTTGGAAATCAGACCGCACAAAAGCACTGTAACGCCATTTGGTTAATAGGATATCGTCAGCAGCGGGATGCAGAGCATCGATAATAGGTTGCTCTGCTTGAAAGTGGGGAGCCGTTACACCCGAGCCCCAAAAATCATTTAAAAGCGCGCGGTCTTTAGGGTCTTGATCTTTGGGTTGAGCGGTATAGAAAACGGGAATGCCTGCTTGTTTGCATGCCTGATATAAGGCCTGCGTGTTTTTGATTAGCTCAGGAATAGGCGCCTGATCCATATTGTATTTCTTTAAAAAATAATACTGCATATCATGGATTAATAAGGCTGCCCGCTGTGGTTGTATGGTCCAATTCACGCGATTGGGGCGTGTGCTGTTGGGCATGGGGTAGCTAGGGATAGCGGCAATGGTTTTTTCTGTCATTGGGTAATTCCTTGTTGAATTTGTTCGTCAGGGATCTGTAACGCATTGAGCATAGTGCGTAACTTGTTCCCTGTTTCGATGCGTTCGGCTTGTGCGCCAGAGCCAATCACGATGCCTGCTCCTGCAGAAAGACGTAATTGTTGGTTTTGATAGTGCGCACAACGAATGGCAACCGCCCATTCGCCATCACCCGCCTGATTCATCCAGCCGACTGCTCCTGCAAAAAAGCCACGGTGTTCAGATTCGATGCTTTCGATAAGATCGCGTGCTAATAAAGTGGGGTGACCACATACGGCGGGGGTGGGATGCACAGCCAAAGCCAAAGTCAACGCATCTGCATATGGTGATTTGAGTTCACCATGAATTTCTGTAGATAAATGCCACAACGTTGCGGTAGACACCAAGCTAGGGGTTGTCGCGGCCGTTAAGTGATCACAAAAAGGACTTAGGGCTTCTAAAATATTTTCAATAACAATGGCATGCTCATGCCGGTCTTTGGCAGAAGCTTGAAGCTGCTGGGCAATGCGTTGGTCTTGTTCTGGGTCTGCTAAGTCGCGCAGAGCGGTACCTGCTAAGGGATTCAGATAAACACGGTTTGCCTGCTTGCGTAGCAGCAGTTCTGGGCTGGCTCCCAAAAAGGTAGCTGGGTCAGTACTGTTGTCTAAAGGAATGGCATAGGTATAACCCTTTGGATTTTTTTGCCACAGGGCATCTAAAAGCGCTGTACGATCTAAGGCCTGCGAGAGCTGCAAATCCAAGTGTCGAGCCATGACCAATTTTTGTAATGGCGGGGTTTGCTGTAATGCGGCCAGAGCCTGCTCAACCTGTTTTTCAAAGACAGCGGCGGTTGGGCGGGCTTGGATATGCTGGATGGCGGTGGAGGCGTAAGTGGTGTTTTTTGCATAGGAATAGCCTTTAGTGTAATGGGCCTGCTCGGGGATAAGCAGCTGGGCGGGCTGGTTAGTATTAAAGGGCAGCAAACCCACCATGTACTCGACCTCAGGGTGTGCCCGCAGTAGTTGCCGTGCCTGTTGGGTGAGCAGTCCAGAGGCATTAGTAAAAAACAGACGTTTTTTGCTACCGTAAGTTAATAAGGTGCCCATGGGGCTTGCAAATAAGGCACTGTGTGGTTCGTACATCTGCAACACATTCATAGCAAATAGGCTAGGTGTACACCTAGCCCCTTTTTAAAAATTATTTAGGTTGAATCCGTGTTATTTGATCAGCGCTTTCATCTTCTTGACCGCGCGCTTTATTCACCACATATACATGGCCTTTTTGATCTGTGGTGATGTGGTTGGGGAAACTGCCAATGGGTAGGTGTGCAACCAGCTCGCCGTTGATGTTGATGACGGTGACGGCATCTGCGCCACGAACGGCGACATAGGCAAGCTGAGAAGCCTCATCCCAAGCGACATTCAGTGCGCCTGCGCCTACAGGTGTGTTGTGCAAAATGCTGTTGTCTTTTAGATCGACGATGACCACGTTATCGGTGGATTGTCCGGTCACAAAAGCGCGTTGGTGTTCGGGGGCGATGGCAATCCCAGAGGCATTTTTAATACCAGAAAGCGCCACAACGGTTTCAACGGCATTGGTTTTGGTGTTTATGACAGCGAGCTCGTTTGTGCTGCGGCTAACGGTGTATAAGCGTTGCTGCTTGGCATCATAAGCTAAGCTCATCGCCGCAAAATTTTGACGGGTTTTAGAAGGAATCGTAATGGGATCAAGTGCTTTGAGCGCTTTGCTATCAAAAACATAGAGTTGGTTAGAGGTGGGCGAAGACACAAACGCTTTTTGCTGCGTTTCGTCCACAACTACATCGCGAGCATGAGGCGCGCTACCATGTTCAAACTGTTTAAGCAGTTTGAGATCATCCTGACTATAGACAGCGACAGTGCCAGCCCGAGTATTAGTCACCCATACGGTATTTTGCTTGTCGTCAACCGTTATCCCATAGACGGCCATGACTTGCCCCTCACGTGCAGGGTCCGCAGCGGGCGTGATATGTTGTGTTATTTTGAGTTGTTTTGGATCGACCTTGCTAAGCTGAGATTGTTTAACGGGCGGGCGTCCTACGGCAGATGTCACAAAGAGCACATCGTTTTTAGCGCTGTAGGCCACTTGATATAAACCTGCGGTGACGGGGGCTTGGGTCAGGGTGAACTTGTCCTCACCGGTGGCCTCAATTTTGGGCGAGACTTTTAGATCAAAAACCGTAGCCGCCGATGGTTTAGCCACTTGTGCAATGATGGGGTGTAAGCCTAGCGCCGCATCGTGGGGGATATGGATTTCTACACGAATTTGCCCCTGATCGTCGGCAACTACTGGCTGGTTTCCGGTTAGGACTTGGCCATTACGCATAAGCTGTACTTCTTGGCCGGGTTTAAATCCACGCCCCCATACTTCTGCTTTATCGCCTGGGTGCACCACGCCGCTGACACCGAGCATGGCATTAAAATCAGGGTCAGGCTGGTCAAACACAGCGTTTTGTGCAAACAGTTGGGTGCTTAAAAGGAGGGCGGCTGTGCTTAGCGCAAAACGCTTCCACGTGTTGTTTTTAGTAATAAGATTGATTTGCATTTCTATAGCTCGCTAAAAAGAGAGTAAGTACAGGATTGAGTTAACATGGATTAGTTTTCGATGTGTTTTAAACTTCGATTACGCCAAGCAAAGGCGCTGCTCAGTAGAAAACAGGCACCCCCACCAATGAAAAAAGCCGTAGTCGGATTGGACCAACGTGAAACCACACCCATTTGCATATTGCCTACCGCCGTGCCTAATGCCGACTGGGTCATCCAGAGACTGGACATACGGCCTAGCAGGTGATCTGGTGTGTGTTTTTGTACAAGTGCCATACGCAAGATTTTAGAGACGGTGTCGGCCGCTCCCATGCAGGCAAGGCAAAGCAAAGACCAAGGCAACCAGACCCACTGGGAAAGGGCAAACACAGCGGCACCCCAAAGCATCACAGCCGCGATAATAAAGCGTCCAGGATGTTTTACGGTTTTGGTCCAGCCAGAGCTTAATGCCATTAGGGTAGCGCCCACCGCTGGGGCAGAATACAGAAGCCCAGTGGCTTCGGGGCCTAGTTGCAAAACCTGTGTTCCCCATTCAGGAAGCAAGGCCAAAGGGGTAGCCAGCACCACCGCCGTCAGGTCAATAAGCAGTAAAGAGCGCAAAAGGGGTTGTTTAGCCATATAGGTAAAACCTTCGATAAAGGCATGGAATATGGCGGGTTGTTGTGGCTGTGTCCCTTTAGGGGGTAAAGCGGGTAATTGTTTTAAGAAAAAAGGGGTGGTGAGGACGGCGGCCAACACAATTACATAACAAAAAATTAAGCCCGGCCCCGCGATAATCAAACCCGCAAGTGATGGGCCGATCACGCCACCAATCTGCATGGATAACCCTGAAAGAGCAGCGGCGGCGGCCAAGTGTTCGCGACCGACTAAGGCCGGTGTTGCAGACATCATGGCAGGCACACTAATACCGCCGGCGGCACCACCAATGGTGGCGGCAAGATAAATAAGCCAAATGGTGGGGCTGGGTAAGAGGGCATTAATTAAAAACAGGCTCACGCTAAATACATACACACTGCGTGAATACAGCATCAGCTTGCGTCGGTCCATGCGATCCGAAAGCACGCCCCCAACCATCAGAGCCAAAACCATAGGGATTGCCATGGACGCATTGAGTCCGGCGACTGCAATACTGGATCCCGTCATTTCGAACAGCTGAATACTGGCGGCCACCATGAGCATGCCAGTGACTAACACGGTGGCTGTACGGGCGGCGTAAGCGTAACGAAAAGCACGGCTTTGGCGTAAAGGACTGATATCTAATAAAAAACGACTCATGATTCCATAGATAAGGTAGGGTGTGTTTCTGACTGCTGTAAAGCATGCTTGAGCAGCGGTGCGATTTGAGCTGAGGCTTCGGAGCCAGTCAGGTGTGCATGTAGAAAAGGCAGGGTGTGAACATGAAGTTGTTCCACCCATGGTTGCCACATAGCCGGGTTTAAATCGGTGTCTTTGTGATCTAAGCCCGCTTGGATATACAGCACCTTGGCATGTAGCTTTTGTTCCTGATGTTCCCGTACGGCGGCATTATTTAGGGCTACCGCCTCAAAGACACCATTGAGTTGTGTGTTATCTAAGGCACCAAGAGGGTGATTTTGTTGGCGCAGAAAATCAATAACGCTTTGACGCGTTAAGGCGACATGAGGCAGCTCATTAGGATCAAAGCCAGCAATATGTAATAAGGCTTTGTAGATAGCATTGGCGGCTGGTAATGGTTGGGCGCGCCACGCGGAGCTTGGGTAAGCGTCTAATAAACAAATCAGACCAAGGCATTCCCCGCGACGTTGGAGCGTGACGCCCACGGCGTGGGCAAGAATACCACCTACAGACCAGCCTAACAGGTGATAGGGGCCAGTGGGTTGCAAAGCTTGAATACGGTCGGCATAGCGTTGTGCCATCGTATCCAAATGAGTTTGAGAGGTAGACTCATTATGGAATGTATCTGCTTGCAGCCCATAAACTGAGCGTTGATCTAAGTCGGCGCGTGCCAGTGCCCCGTAGCACCAGCTGAGCCCTCCCGCTGGGTGGATACAAAATAGCGCTGGGCGCTGTGAGTCCCCTTGGTGTAAGGTCAACATCGGCTCAAAGCCAGCACTATGTGTGCGGGTGGCTAGTTCGTGATCCAGATAATGGGCTAATTGCGCCACACTGGGATGCGCAAAAATCGCCCCTAAGTTAAGCTCGGGATAGGATTGACGTAACTGGGCAATCAGTTGCGCTGCTAGTAAAGAGTGTCCGCCAAGACGGAAAAAATTATCTTCAATGTATACAGGGTGCTGCAGCTGTAGCACGTGTTGAAACAAGGCCGCGATCTGTTGCTGCGTTGCGGTGGTAGGCAGGGTGCCCGCCTGATTTTGCCGTGCCGGAGCCGGTAGCGCTTTGCGATCCAGTTTGCCGCTGCGATTCAAGGGCAAGGTATCCAGAATGACGAGGTGGCTTGGCACCATATAGTCAGGTAAGTATTGGCGACACTGCTCAAGTAGGTCTTCGGGGTTGGTTGGGGTGGTTAATACCACATAGGCCACGAGCAGTTGTTGACCAGGTTGGTCCTCGCGCACCAGAGCGACGCAGTGCTGTACGGCAGGGTGCTGCTGTAGGATCTGTTCAATTTCCTCTAGCTCAATACGTAAACCGCGTAATTTGACTTGAAAATCCGCACGCCCGAGATATTCTACGGCCCCATCGGTGCGCCAGCGTGCCTTATCACCCGTACGATAAATACGTCCTGTGGCAAAAGGATGGGGGATAAAGCTCGCGGCGGTTAAATCAGGGCGCCCTAAATAGCCGTCGGCCAGTTGCACACCACCGATATACAGGTCACCGCTGATACCAGCAGGAACGGGTCGTAGTTGTTCATCTAAAATATATAAGGCGGTATTCCATACCGGAAAACCAATGGGGATAGGATCGCTTTGATCCTGTGCGCTGGCATGCCAGTAGCTGACATCGACCGCCGCTTCGGTTGGACCATATAGGTTATGCAGTTGGCCTTGGATGCGAGTGTAAAAGCGATCACGTAAATAAGCGGGTAAGGCCTCGCCACTGCAAAAAACCAAAGGAATACTTAGCCCCTGACTGCTTGCATCGGCTAAAAACGCAGCGAGCATAGAGGGCACAAAGTGAATGACCTCAATATGGTGCTGGCAAATCAGTTGCGCCAGCTGTTGGGGGTCTTTATGCGCTTCGGGGGGCGCTACGTATAAATGGGCACCACTGATAAAGGGTAAAAACAATTCCCATAAAGACACATCAAAGGTATAAGGGGTCTTTTGTATAAAGCGGGTGCCTGCTTGGATAGCATAGTGTTCACGCATCCATAGTAGACGATTCACAATGGCTTGGTGGGAGACAACCACGCCTTTGGGGTCACCAGTAGAACCGGAAGTAAATAGTACATAGGCTGCGTCCGTGGCGTGTGCGCTCTCTATCTGCTGAAGACGAAGGTGCGGTGCGACCGAGGGCAAAGCATCTATAGGCAACGTGGGGCAGGGTAGTGGGTCAGCAGAAGCAATGGTCGTATCGCTAATACAAAGGACGGGCTGAGCCTGTTGCAAGACATTGATTAAGCGCGCTGGGGGCTGGCTAAGATCCAGAGGTAAGTATGCGGCACCCGCACGCAGGATAGCATGCAGCAATAAAACCCGCTCCGCACGGCGTGTCATGCCCACAGCCACAATATCGCCTCGGCGCACCCCCGCTTGATAGAGTTGCAGACAAAGTGCTTCTACCCGTTGTTGATATTGGGTATAGGTATAGGAATGGTTGTCATCGCTTAGGGCGGTTTGCTGAGCATGCAGGGATACCGTGTCTGCGATCAGTGCATTGAGCGTGGTTACCGGAACAGGGTGGTCAGTGTGGTTAAGCGTATGCACATAATAATGTTGTTCGCTTGGGGTCAGGGTTGGGATGGCTTGTAGAGTAGGGGCATCCCAGGCTTTTTCGATAAAGGTGAGTAAGCGATCACTGTGCGCTTGCAGCATGTCCAGTGAATAGAGTTTGGGGTTGGCCTCGATTTCTAAGCGCATGCCTTGCGCCTGCGTACCGGCCCTAAATGTAATATTAAGGTCTTCGACGGGACCAGCGCACAACACATGTGAAGTTGCATGCAGCGGAGTCTGATCGTAGGGCGTATCAAAAGGCAAGATATTGATCAGTGGCCCATGTAGGCGGCGCATTTCACCGAGCAGACCTAAGTCTCGGCGTAATTGCTCACTGCGGTAGCGGCCATGACGACGTGTGCGCATCAGCGCTTTCATGCCTTGGTGTAAAAAGTCGGGAATAGATAACTGCTCGTCAATTTGTAGCGGCAAAGGGGCAACATTCATCACGGTGGCGATAGCAAGCGCGCTTTGGTTACCCATGCGTCCCATGTAGGGGACCCCAAAGACCGAATCGTATTGACCCGTATGGCGTGCAATATATACAGCGCTAAGCAGAGTTAGCACGTCTGGCCATGGGTATTGGTGGGTAGCACAAAACTGGAGCAGTTTTTGGCTCCATTGTGTGCTGACTGGTTGATGATGAGCTAAAAACGTAGGCGCACTCAGTGCGGTAGTGGATGCTAAGCTAGCTACATCCAGATCAGGCTGAAGCTGTTCTAACCAGAAATCCCGATCTTTTTGATATTTTGGGCTGTGTAAATAGCGTTGATCATCGGCTAAAACGTGATGGATAGAGCTTAGGGGGGCGGGGCAGGGTTTACCTTCGGTGAGCGCTAAGTAATGTTGTAGGATGCGTGTTTCCAGTAGGTTCATGGCATAGCCGTCGGCGGCTAAGTGATGAACACGCATATAAAAAATAAAATGATGGGTGTTGAGTACAAACAAAATAAAGCGTGAGACACTGTCGTAACGCAAATCAAGAGCTTGTTGCTGGTCTGCACGCATGTGGGTTAAAGCTTCTTCAGTGGTAGAGCAAGCGGTATGGACCTCTAAGACCGGTTGGGGACCATCAAAACATTGTTGGGCCATGTCATCTTGAATGCAAAGGCGCAAGCGCAATACATCCGCTTGTTCTAGGACGCGGTTGACGGCTTGTGTGAATAACGAGACGTCTAAAGGTGATTGAATATCGGCATAGTGCGCGGTATTAAAAATCGGATTGCTCGGATCAAGGTGCTGGGCGTACCAAAGGCCTTGCTGAGCAGAGCTAAGAGCAAAACAAGAAGACATACACTGACAACGATTTAAATGTGATGACGATTGATGACATCCCACCAGTGAGCCAAGGTGGGTTCGGCGGCCATATCGGCAAACTCAATTTGAGCGCCGGCTTTGCGCCAACGAGCGGCTAGGCTCATAGCACGCATTGAATCGAGCCCCCATTCCATCAGGTTATCGTCATCGAGAATTTCGGTTGGATCTTCGTGGAGCATGGCAGCCACATCGGCGCGCATGGTTTCTATAGTGATAGGTAATACAGTGTGTTGATCAGTCATGGTGATTTTGTAACAGTTGGCTAAGTTGGGCACGTAGTTGTTTGCGGCTAATTTTTCCCGCCGCTGTAATATCGAATTTATCTACAAAAATGACTTGGTCCGGAACTTTAAAATCAGCAAGACCACGTTGACGAATCCAGCGTTTGATATCAAGGGCACGTGGTTTAGCGTGGTCGCTTTTTGGGATAATAAAAGCACAGCTACGCTCGCCCAGGTAGTCATCAGGCACAGAAACAACGGCCGCATCAAAAACAGCCGGATGAGCTAATAGATGGTCTTCGATTTCTTCGGCAGAGATTTTTTCCCCAGCGCGATTGATATGGTCATTGGCACGCCCTTGGACAATTAAATACCCTTGCTCGGTAAGCTGCACAATATCGCCGGTACGATAAAAACCATCGGCAGTAAAGGAGCGTGCATTTGCGCTTGGGTTGTTGTGATAAGCCCGAATGGTATAGGGCCCGCGCGTAAGCAAATGGCCAGCTTGTCCAGGAGCAACAGGCTGATCGTTGTCATCCACAATACGCATTTCATCATCTGGGCTAATGGGGCGACCCTGAGTATGAGTAACCAGATACGCATCATCGTGTAAGCGGGTGTAGTTCACTAGCCCCTCTGCCATCCCAAAAACCTGTTGTAGTTGCACACCCAGCGTAGGGGTGACGCGTTTTGCGACCTCGGGGATGAGTTTTGCTCCCCCAACCTGTATGGTTTGCAGCGATGAGATGTCATAGCGGCTATGGGGGGCGTATTCAAGCCACATCAATAATAGTGGTGGTACCAAGCTAGTAAAACTGACCCGGTGTTTTTCAATCAGGGCAAAGCAGGCCTCGGGTTCGGGGGTTGAGCTAAGCACCACACAACCTCCTGCATATAACGTACCTAAAAACCCCGGTGAGCTCATCGGAAAATTATGTGCAATAGGCAAAGCAGCTAAAAATCGGGATTGGGCGTTAACACCACAAATGCGTGCGCTTTCACGCAGGGTGTAGATGTAGTCATTGTGAGTGCGTGGGATAAGCTTGGATAAGCCTGTGCTACCGCCAGAAATCTGCAAAAAGGCGACATCGGTTGCACGCGAGACATTATCGGGGACGGTGATACCTTGACCTTGGTGCATGAGCTGCTCTAACGATATAAAAGGGCCGGCCTCGCCAACGAGAATGACATGTTGTAATTGAGGGCAGCGGCTTTGCAGCGTTTGAGCCTGTTGTACGTAATCAAACCCATCAAAATGATCCACGCCGATATAGGCGTCGGCAGGGGCTTGATCAGCAAAATGCGCGAGTTCAGTGATGCGGTGAGCGGGCAGAGCATAAATAGGAATCATGCCGGCCCGAAATAAGCCAAAAACTACACTGATGAATTCAGGGATGTTGGGCAGCTGCACCAAAACCCGTGCGCCTTGTTTGAGCCCAAGCTGCTGTAAGCCGGCGGCGACTAGAGAAGCCTTTTGATTTAGCTGAGCATAGCTCCATTGTTCTTGCGGGCCAATCACCGCCAGCTGGTCGGCATAGTCTTGTGCCCGTTGTGCTAATAGATCCCCAAAGCACTGACCTTCCCAGTATCCGGCTTGGGTGTACTTTTGAACGAACTCAGTAGGCCAAATTTGTTGAAGTGGAATGTGACTGGTCATGATAATGAGAATGATTACTAATTATATTAGTGTATCACTTTAGGCAGAGAAAAAGTCAACACCTCCCATCCTTGTGGAGGTAAGTCTGGTAGAGGTAAAGGCGATGCCACGCAGCTCATAAGTCCCGTAACGGGTAAAGCACACTGAGCATAAAAATTTTGATTGGCTAGTTCTGCTTGAAAAGTCCAATCCTGATGGTTATGTAAATGCAGTTGCAGTGGGTTGGTAAGAAAACCCGTCCCATGGGCTTTGAGTATGGCTTCTTTGGCACACCAATAAGCATAAAAGTCAGTAGCGCTTTGGACATGAGGGCGCTCATGCGTAGTCAGCACTACATCGAGTAAAGCTGGGTCGATGGTGGGCGCGATATGCTCAATATCTACCCCAATAACCGTTGAGCTGAACGCCACAGCAGTGTATTGCTGACTATGACTAATAGAAAAAAAACAGTGGTCGTGATTTTTGACCAAGGGTTTTTGGTAAGGGTTGTAGGCGAGCTCGATATCGAGTGGAGAGCAATGCAGTTGTACAGCCAGCTGTTGGCGCACAACGGCGCGCCCAATGATATAGCGTTGTTGTAGCGCTAAAGAGCGTAAACGTTGGGCGTGCTTAAATTCGCTTTCATGTAAATAGGGCATAAAGGCGGACATAGCGGGGGCTTGTTGACGATCCAAGAGCAACCAGTAGTTCATGCCATGAACTCCGTGAGCGCAAACTCGGTGGCTAAGCCTAGCATGGCGCCATGATCGGCCTCGGGATAGAGCCGCAATTGTTGCTTAAGCTGACTTGAGCGAGGTAAATGTTGTAAAAAGGCTTGTAAAAAACCCAATGTGGGGATGCCCGCAGGACGCGGGGCGTCAGGGGTGGCGGGTTTAGGGCGCCATTGTTCTTGTTCACCAATAAGCAGATCCAGCTGAAGGCGTGTGCTGAGCGGTGGGAGGTGTGAGGCGTGTTGTTGCATAAACGGGTGATACCACCAAAGCGAAGGGCTTGCGGAAATATAGTGTTGGAATAGCTCTGGTTGTTGCAATAACGCCCATAGCACAAAGAGCCCCCCATAAGAATGCCCAAATAAGCCTAGGCGTTGTGGGTGAATCACCGCATGTTGGTTGAGAAGAGGCAAAAGTCGTGTTTGGATAGTGTGTAATAAGGCCGGCGCCCCCCCCGCTAACCAGTTGGGCACACGTGGGTCGACGGCAGGGCGGGGAGCAGGTGGAATCGGTGTGTACTCAAAAGAGCGGCGTTGGCGCGCCTCGGGGCGTGCGAGTCCAAATCCTAACGTAGCAATTGCATAATTAAGTGGGCGGGGCTGACGCTGTAAAAATTGCTGCACATGGTTATGGACCCAATCACCATCCAGTAAGAGCAACAAAGGCACGGCGTGCTGGGAGGGTGGGGTCCATAGGTGAATATGGTAGGGTTGTGCCAATAGTTCGGTATGGGGAGCCGAGGGCGTATAAGAAGTGGGCAGCTGAAAAAACTGGTGTTGCATCATAATCCGGACGCGGGTAAGTCCACAATATAGGTGCCTTGCATGGGCACGGTTAGAAAATGCTGATTGACATAATCTAAGGTTTGTTGGGCAGACAGGCCTTGCATACGTTGTGGGTGAATCCAGCTGGCTAAGGCTTGGATAAAAATCATATGCAAAGGGGAATCATTAAACGCGTGCCAAATCCCGTGTGCATTGTGTTGTTGTACCGCACGCAGATGCTGGAGTTTATTGCTCTGGATAACACGTTGTAAGCTCTTTTGCGCTTGTTCGGGCTCAATGGCCGTGCCGATCAGTAATCCACCGGCTTGTTCTCGTCGTTTTGCGCCCGTTCCGGTGGCTACATATACATGGGGGTTGCGCGCGTTAATAAACTCGTAATTAAGTTTACCTGTCGGGGTTTTAAGCACATCGACGCCAATATTATGACCGCCGGCATAGCGCACCATATCGTTAAATGTGCCGGTGCCAGGTGAGTTACAACAATCGGTACTGCCAGCGTGTGCGTGGATAAAAACAGGGGGGCGCTCTTGTTCATCCAGATCTTGGAGCCGATGTTGTACCGCTTGCATTTGTTCTTGATAAAAATCGATAAAAGCTTGAGTGCGTTCCGTTGCGCCGATGGCTGCCCCCAAAGCCTTTAGGCTGGGTACGGTGTTTTGTAATGGATCCATAAAAAAGTCTACGATCAGCACTGGCACGCCAGCGGCCTCAAAGCGGCGAATGAGTGCTGATTCGTTGGGATCCTGATTCGGTAAAAGTCCCGCAAAGCGAGCGGTCAATACAACCAGATCGGGACGAAGGGCAAGACTTTGTTCCACAGAGAAGCTTTCAGCGGTATGACGCCCTACGGTAGGGATGTCGCGAATGGCAGGAAACTGCTTCTGATATTGCTCGTATTCGTTGACAAACGCGGTTTTAAACTCATCCGACCAGCCTGCAATCAAGCTCACTGGGTCAGGATGTAATAAGGCTAACACAGGCATGTGACGTGCCTGAGTCAAGATAATACGTTTGGCAGGCTGGGCAAGCGTGACCTCGCGCCCTGTAATATCCGTAACGGTAATGGGTGCGGCGTGGGCTTGCCAAGCAAACAGGAGCCCATAAAAAAACAAGAAAAAACGTTTCATGTGTTTACCTCGGCATTGGTGCTGAGACCATCAATAAAAACATGGAGCTGTTGGCGGCTGCAGGCTTCGATACGTGCGCGAACCCCATAAGCCGTAGCTAAATGCTCAGCGTGGATGACTTGTTCAACCGGACCTTGGGCTAAGATATGCCCGTGATTAAGTAATAAGCAGTGTTGGCTGTGTTGAAGCGCAACGTTTAAATCATGTAGCACAATCACACTGATCATTTGTTGTTGTTGCGTCTGCTCTTTAAGCAGCTCCATAACGTGGTATTGATAATTAAGATCCAACGCGGAAAGCGGCTCATCCAAAAGCAATAGCGTTGGCTGCCGAATCAGCGCTTGGGCAAGCCCGACCAGTTGCTTTTGTCCCCCAGATAGCTCGTCTAAATAACGCATGGATAAATGCGCGATCCCGAGGCGCTCAAGCAAAGCCATGATGCGATCGGCATCGGCGCTGCTTTGTTGGGTAGGGCGTAGCGTGGCATTGGCCGCCACAAGCACGGACTCAAAAACACGTAAATGCACTGAAGCTGGTAAAGATTGCGGTAAATACACCACGTGTTGAGCGCGCTGTTCAAAATTTTGTTGGGTAAGGTCTTGGTGATTGAGCGTAATATGCCCTTTTTTGGGGCGGATTAACCCCGCTAGACTTTTGAGTAGGGTGGATTTGCCACAGCCGTTTGCTCCCAGCAGTGACACAACCTGACCGGGAGCGATCGGGTCGACGTGGATATCTTGCAAAATGATTTTGTTGCCATAGCCAACTTGAAGGTGGTCGATGGATAACATAGGACTCCTTTATGCGGTTTGGCGACGTAATACGACGGATAAGAAAAAGGGCACGCCGACTAAAGACGTCACAATGCCAACCGGAACAATGACACCGGAGACGATGTTTTTTGAGGCAATGGAGGCCATGGATAAAATTAAAGCGCCCACCAGTGCACTGCCAGGCAAATAGAAACGATGGTCTTCCCCAAAGAGCCGGCGTGCAATATGAGGAGCAATCAGCCCTACAAAACCGATAGTGCCTACAAAGGACACCGCCAACGCGGCTAGCAGACTAATGCGTAATAATGAGCTAAGGCGTAAGCGTTGAACATTAATACCAAAGCTTAAAGCGCGTTCTTCGCCCAAGCGTAGGGCGGTGAGCTTCCATGCATCGCGCATGGCGAGCGGAAATAGGAGTAGCACCATTAAAAACATAAGGCCGACTTTAGGCCAGCTTGCTCGTGATAGGCTGCCAAGCGTCCAAAAAACCAGACCTTGAAGGGCTTCGGCGCTAGCTACAAACTGCATTAAGGACACGAGGGCATTAAAGGAAAAAACCAGCGCAATCCCAAAAAGCACCAAAGAAGACGTGCTTAGTGCGCCCCAACGGGCCACAGCATCGAGCAATAAAGCCGAGAATACCGCAAAAATAAAAGCATTGGTGGCAATCATCCAGCTGGCTGGCACCCCGGGAACAGAAAAGTTCAGCACAATGGCCAAAGAAGCACCAAAAGCCGCCGCTGAAGAAATACCCAGCGTAAACGGGCTAGCCAACGGGTTATTTAAGATGGTTTGCATCTCGGCACCTGATAGGCCTAGCCCCATACCAATGGCAACAGCCATCAGCGCGTAAGGCAGACGAATGTCCCACACAATGACACGTGTAGTGGGGTCCGCCAAGCTGGGATTAAATAAGGCGTGATAGAGCTCAGACCAAGCGAGCCCAGAGGGGCCCAACATGAAATCAGCAATTAAGCACAATACAATAGCGAGTACAAGCCCGAATAAAATAAATAGCCGTCGGTGTAAAACCTGTTGGTAAACCGCAAGCGTAGCGGGTGCAGCAGACATAAATAGAAATGAGAATAGTTATTACTATGGTTTAGTATAGTGGATTTTCTAGGGAGTTGCCTATGCCTATATAATGGAATTTTTATTGGGGGATTTATGTCACAGCAGATGGCGATGCCGGATCTTTTGGCTTTAGATGGGAGCGATACCCAGTTAAAAATCACCTTGCGTCCAGATCATTATGATTTTGCAAAAACACAGAATGCGTTGCCTTTAGCGCAAAGCGAATATGAGCTTGCCTGTAAAAACTATCCTATTGTGTTTATCGCGGCCGACGCACAAGGCAATACTTTACAGTCCGTGGTGTTAACCAGTTTTCAGGCACAAGATAATGCTTTTGTCCAAAGCTCAGGGGCATGGGAGCCATTTTGTTATATTCCGGCATGGGTAAAACGTCATCCTTTTCATTTGGGCTTTGATGAAAAAACACAACAGCCCTTGGTCTATGTGGATAAACAGTACCCAGGTTTAAGTCATAGCGATGGCATGGCTTTTTTTGAGGCTGGGGCGCCCTCTGCCTATTTAACGCAATTGGTGCATGCATTACGCACCTTACAGGTGGAATTAGATCAAACTCAGCAATGGGTTATGCGGTTGAAAAACCAAGGCTTACTAAAACCGCAGTCGATTCAATTAACTGATGGGGATCACTCAGAGAGCCTGGCTGGGATTTGGGTGGTTGATATGGATAAGGTAGCGGCATTAGAGGACGCGGAAATTGCGCAGATGTATCACAACGGTACGTTAGCGTTGATTGAGCAGCATCGTTTATCTTTGGCTAATCTGGATATCTTGGCGCAGCGCCTTTCTGCGCGAGGACAATGATTCGACCGCGTTTTTTTCCTAAAAACCTGTTGCCAACACCCGAGCAGCAGGCGATTCAGTGTGCTCAGCAACGTATTAGCTTAATCGAGGCAAATGCTGGTGCGGCAAAAACCACGACTTTGGCCTTGCGCATTGGGGAGGCTTTGACGCGTGGTTTGGCGCCGGAACAAATCTTAGGTCTGGTTTTTACTCCAGAGGCCTTGGAGGTATTACGACAACGGCTGTTGGAGTTGGGCGTAGCGCCAGCAGTGGTGCGGCGTTTGGCTTTGTATCGTGTCGAGGACTTTGCGCAGCAGGTCTTGACGTATTGGGAGGAGCAAGAGCCGCCGCGTATGACGCAGATGCACGCTTTGCAACCGATGATGCTAGAAGCACAAGAGATGCTGAGCCAGCGGTATGCGCATCGTGAAGAGTTTTACTTGGAAATACGCTCACATCATGTAGCCCTGAGCCAGTTTTACCAAAGTCAGTTGCGCTTAAAAGCGCGCATGGATTTACGTTTGGGCGAGGACGAGGATCTTTTTGAAAAAGCAGCCTTAGCCGGGGTCACAGTGACGGATTTTTTGTGGGCGCAGCAATACGAACGCCTGCGCCAAAGCCCCTACGAGGGGGTATTGTTTAGGGGGCCTTTTGATGCGACCTATGATTTGGCGTGTGCCCTGCTAGATCAACCCGAGCTATTAGCGCATATACCTGTGTATCGTGTCATTGTGGTCGATGAATTGCATGATGCCAACGAAGCGGCGTTTCAAATTTTGCGGGCATTGATGTCACGCCAGCAAAGTTATTTGGTGGCGGCCGGAGATAAGGATCAGGTCATTCATCAGGACTTAGCTGCCGAGGCCACTTATCTGTATGAGCGCTTTGCGGCGTATTTTGATTCGATTGCACGCTACCCTTTAAGCCAAACTTATCGACATGGTCCATATTTGGCTTACGCTGCGGGGGCTTTTAAGCAAAAACGGGTAGAGAGCGCCTTACCATTGGCTACACAGATTCATGTGCACCCCTATGCTATGACGGGGGAGGCAATGACCACACCGCTTGTGCAAGCCATCCAACTATGGGTGCAGCAAGGGGGAGCCTTAGCAGCGTGTGCCGTGCTTTTGCGTGATACGCATCAATCTGTTGCTATAGAAAATGCGCTGATGGCGGCGAATATTCCCTATCGCTTAGAGGGTATGGTTGGGTATTTGCAGCGTGATGAGATTTTATTTTTGCGCGCTTTATTAGCTTTGGCTTTAAAAGATTATGGTGAAGTAAGTTTAGATTTGCGACGTCAAATGCTGCGCGCATTGGTTTTGTTTTTTGAAATTGATATTTTACCCTCTGAGTTTGAAGAGGTAGTGGAAGATTTACTCGTTAGCCCCCAGTTACTACCTGTTTTCTTACGTTATCAAGTTAAAAAAACATCTTCGATTAAAAATGTATCACGTTTAGAAAAAATATTAGCTTTAGCGCAATCTTCGGCTCCTCATCATATGGCGTTTGATTTTTTAAATGAGGCGGTAGCAATAATGGATACCGTACATACAGCAAAACGTTTATATGTTTTGGAGCATCAAGCGCAAGTTATCCAAAAGTCCATTGACGCTTTTATGGATTTGGCCAGTCAACAGCAAAGCAACTTGCATGGTTTATATCAATGGTGCATAGATAGAGAAAAAATCAATCAGCAATCGGTGGCTTTGCACTTGAGTTGTGTAGCTCAGGCCAAAGGTAAAGAGTTTGAGCATGTGTTGCTACCATTTTTAGCCCAAGGCGAGTTTCCTTCAGCACAAAGCCCCGCACTTATCGAGCAGAATCTTTTTTATGTGGCGATCACGCGCGCGCAAAAGCGATTAAGTTTGTTTGTGCCTGACAAAGCTCATTGGGTGAGTGATTATGTAGCAGCCATGTCTTTAGAGCAGGTGAAGCCGCTGGCGCAGCAGCGTTTACAACAATTACGTGTGGAAGCACAACAAGCGCAAAAGGGAGCGCCTACGGTGAGAGAACCCCAAGCGGTTTATAAAACACCGCGTATTGATTTGGTTGTACCCTTTGCTGAAAAAGATCAGGCCAAGCAGCGTGGCGCTCGTTGGGATCCGGTAAAGCGTGTATGGTATGTGCCCGCGGGGGGAGACCCCAGCCGGTTTGAGCGCTGGCTAAAAGCGCCCCGTTAGTAGTGGTGTAATATAAAAATGCCCACCATGAGGGTGGGCATATAAAGATCATTTGATTTGTAGCTTGCGTGCGCCTTGAAGCGTGTCTTTTTTAGGTAGGCTTAATGTTAAAACCCCGTCCTGGTAATCGGCGCTGGCTTGATCCACGTCAATTTCTACGGGTAGTTCAAAGCGGCGTGCCACGCTGCCTACATAACGCTCTGTACGTAGTACTCGGTTATCTTCAGATTTTTTCTCTTGTTTGATTTCTGCTTTGATATTAACAGTAGCGCCATGGAGGTCTACATGGATATCTTCTTTTTTGACGCCGGGTAGTTCGGCTTGTATTTCAAAAGCTTTTTCATTTTCAGTGATATCTACTGCAATACGATTTGGTAATGGCTCACCTTGTAAGGGTTTAATAAAAAAGCCATCGGTTAAATCATTAAAAATATCACTCATAAAACGACTGCGAATAGGAAAGTTAGTCATAGATCATTCTCCTTTCTCATTCAATATATCTTTCTTATTTTTATATATGGGGTGGGGGTGGATATTTTCAAGGGGTAGGGTATTTGGAGTAAAACCTCAATCATCCTGAGTATAAGAAAGCCCAAAAAGCGAAAAGCGTTTTGGGCAAGTGTGAAAAGCAGAGGATCAGTTTGGTATTAAGCGACGGCCGCAGCTTTTTTACGATGCGCTAACCATTTGCCGAGTACAACAATAACAAGGGCACCGGCTACTTGCGCACCATAATGCACAAGAGAGCTGGGCTCACCAAAATGCTCAATATAGGCAATATCAGTCACTAATAACCCACCGGCGATCCAGCCCAATAAGCCCGCCCCAAACGTCACAATCGCAGGGAAGCGGTCGATGAGCTTTAAAATCAGGGTGCTGCCCCAGACAATAATAGGAATACTAATGACTAAGCCAAAAATCACTAAGCCGAGCTGGTGATCCGGGCTGGCGAGTTTTGCGGCACCGGCAATCGCGATGACGTTATCCAAGCTCATGACAAAGTCTGCAATGATAATGGTTTTGACTGCTGACCATACGCTCACACTGCTTTGGATATTGCCGTGTTCCTCATCGTGGGGGATGAGTAAACGTAAGGCGACCCACGCTAAGAGCACAGCACCAACAATTTTTAAATAGGGGATGGTTAATAGGGTTAGGGCAAAGGCAATCAGCACTACCCGAAGAATAATGGCGCCAGCGGTGCCCCAGAGTACGCCTTGAATACGCTGCTTATGCGGCAAATTACGGCAAGCCAAAGCGATCACCACCGCATTGTCACCGCCTAGCAGAATGTCGATCATAATGATTTGAAAGACGGCTGCCCAGCTAAGTGTTTGAAAAAATTCCAACATATAAAACTCCAACAATAAAAAAAGCCTATCCCACAAAGGACAGGCTATTTCGTTTGGAGTAAACGCACCTTGCCCTTTGAGTGGCAAGGTCTTGCTTGTAACGATGTGGGTTGAGGCCACATTTCACTATTGTGCGTTACCCGCGCACCGGGAAACCGAGGTTTACCGTGATGACGATGCGACGGAGCTAAGCTACTCCCCTTGATGCGCTGATTATAGCGGTAAATGGTGATGCTAGGTCAATGTTGTTTGTATCATTTTTTCTTTGTTGCGACGTGGTGGTGTGCTTTACGATCTTTTACCTTATCGTCGTCGCCCTTTCGCTACACTGGCTAAGTCTAATTTCAGCACAACAAGATATTTTAGAGGTGGCCTGGTAGCGGTAAAGCCAAAGCCTGAGGACATAGGATGCATAGATTATTATTTTTCATCTTTGGGGTAGGGTGGCTATTAAGTGGTTGTAGTTCGTTTTTAAGCGAAGGTGTGAGCGCAGGGGCTGGAGTAGCGGGTGTCGCCATTGCGGATCAAGTCACGGACAACGCTGCTGCTGCGACAGGAATTGGTTTGGGTGTGCAGGCTGGGGCTAAAGCAGCATTGCAATATTTAGAACGAAAAACGCGAGCCGAAGAACAAGATGCGATTGCTCAGGCGGCGAGCCCATTAGCCGTAGGGCAAGTGGCTGAGTGGCAGGTGGCCCATCAGTTGCCTTTGGAACCGGATGCTTATGGGCAGGTGACGGTTAGCCGTTTGATCGGTGGAATGGGCTTAAGCTGTAAAGAGGTGGTGTTTTCGGTGGTGGATAGATCTGCTGATGAGCCTGCGGCGGAGCGCCAGTTTTATGTGAGCACGATTTGCCAAGATGGAAAAACGTGGCGCTGGGCAAGCGCTGAGCCCGCTACAGCACGGTGGGGAGCACTGCAATAATGCGCAGCATCATGGCGTTTATTGTATTAGCTATGGCATCGTGGCTCTCGGCATGTACTACCTCTTCAGTCGGGAGCGCTGTGGGTGCCGTGTCCGGGTTAGCCACCAGCGCGGCTACTGCTAACCCCGCTGTTGGCTATGCCGTAGGTATTGGGGTGCAAGCGGCTACTGATGCGTCGATTAAAGCCGTGCTGCGCCATTGGACAACGCAGCAGCAAGACCTAATTGCTCAACTTGCTGGTGAGCTGCCATTAGGCCAAAGCCGTGCTTGGGCGGTACATAGAACGATTCCATATGGTCGAGAAAAAGGGCAGCTCGAAGTGATTCGTGATATACCTAATGCGTTGGCCTTCTGTCGTGAGTTATTGTTTACCGTAGAGGAAAAAGAACAGACACAAGCGTACACGGCGGTGATCTGTAAACAACAGCAGCAGTGGAAATGGGCGAGTGCTGAGCCGGCCGTGCCGCGTTGGCGTGGTTTGCACTAAATAGCGTATTGTCAGTCTTTGGGCTAATGTATATAGCTTTAACTTATTTATAGCTGTAGAGCAGGAGCATGGGACAACTAGAAGCCGTTCTTCATCAGTTAGCCACCTCGTATGACGCTTTTCCTTATTTTTCTAATGCATTCAAATGGTGCGCGCCGGGACATCTTCGTGCGGTCGCCTATTTGTATGGCCTAAATGCGCCTCCAGTTGCTTCGGCTCGTATTCTAGAGATCGGTTGTGCTGCCGGAGGCAATTGTTTACCCGCTGCTTTTTTATATCCAGATGCCCACATTGTAGGGGTGGATATTTCTGAGGTCCAAATTCGTGAAGGACAGGGGGTCATTGCGCGAGCTGGCTTATCCAATATCTCGCTGCACGCGATGTCGTTTACGGATATTCCAGACGCGTGGGGGCCGTTTGATTATATTATTGCGCACGGGGTGTTTAGCTGGGTTCCCCCAACACTGCAACGGGAGTTGCTTCATGCCTGCCAGCGACTATTAAGCCCTCAGGGCATTGCTTATATCAGTTTTAATACGTATCCCGGGTGGAAAGCACATGAGCTGCTACGTGATTGGATGATGTGGCATACTGAGCCCGCTGTTTGTTACCAAGAGCGTATTGAACAAGCGCGTGATTTATTGCCGTTTATTCAAGAGGGTTTAGCAGTACAGAACCCGCTGGCTCCTGTGTTGCAGCAGTTGGCACAGCAGGTGCCAGCCTCGGCACAAAATGATTATTATTTGGCGCACGAATACTTAGAAACGCATAATCACCCGCTATATTTTAAGGATTTTTGTGCGTTAGCACAGCAATATGGCTTGGCTTTTGTGGGCGAGGCAGATGCTAAAGAAGACTTAGCCCAAACTTATGGTCTCACCACAAATGCAAGGTTTCAGAGGCTGACTCAACATAAATCCCGCTTAGAGCAGCTGCAGTATTTAGACTATGCGGTAGGAAGAACATTTAGAAAAAGTCTCCTCACGCATCAGACAAGCTACCCCACACCGGTAGCGCCGGACTTATCCCGTGTGGCTGACCTGCGTCTGGCCGGCTGGTTTACCTGGCAGCTTTTAGCAGATGGTGGTTATGCGGTCACAAGTGCTTTATCTGGGCAATTTATTTTGCGTGATGCGCGCTTGTTACCGTTACTGGACCTGCTTACCCAAAGCTGGCCGCGCCCTGTAGCCGGTCGGGATGTAATGGATTATGCATTACAGCAGGGCGCTACCGACCCCCTTTATTTGCTACAACAACTTTTTCTTCAGGTTCCTGTAGAAATCAATCGCAGTTATGAAGATTTGCCCTACTGTTTACAAGACTATTACACAGGGCTTGTGCCGGGTGTAGGTCAAATCATCGCCGATCGCCAGCAACACTTATCACAAATGAGCGAGTGGAATGCTTGGTATTCCAGCAGTACAGA